>NZ_JADMOU010000070.1:0-1026 GCF_015558905.1 Bacteroides sp. D55t1_190419_B8 | reverse complement strand
AGCTGTTTTTCAGCTGCAATGGCCGATCTCTGCAAAGACAACAGTTCATCAACCTTGGACAACAGTTCATCTATGCGAGCCTCGTCCCGTTGGATCCGTTCAGCGTCACGCTCACGGGCAGCCATCAGCGCTATTATCATTTTTGATTTTTCGTCAGGGGTCATATCTGAATATGGGTCTTCAAAAGGTGCAGGAGTCTCCTCCCGTTCCTTCAATTTCCTTGCGGAAGAAAGCTGTTTCATTCTTTCCAAATCATTCATATTCAGCATCTTTGTTGCTTCAAAGATACAAAAAAACAATGAAATAAAAGAATTTTTTACTACTTTTTAATTGATAATTATTTGATTATTAAACGTTTAACAACAGGGGATTCCAACAAGAGGATGACATCCTGCCAATTGATTGAATAAATACTTTCAGCACCATTACAGGTTACATGCATAAACTGGTAGCCGGGTCTGAAACGTTTCTCAAACATACTGTAAGACCGTCGGTCATAGCTGAACAAACGAACCAGACGTAAATCTTTAGACATCACGATAAAGACATCACCATCCTCAGGCTCACGGTTCAACTGTTGATGGATGATGGATAAGACCTTATCATATTTACAGCGCATATCATGAAAATCACGAACTAAGAAAAAACGATTTAGTCCTGTAATATTCAACATAAGCCCTCCAGTTTCTCCACTAAGCTTTTCAAACCTTCGTAGCTTAAATTTTTCTGACTGAGATGAACACCATTGCTCATGCGGATATCCACCAGGATTCGAAGTTCGGTATGACAAGAAAGCCGAGGATCCGATTCTGGCTTTACTTCCCGGATTGAGGAAGGACTTTCCGGCACTTCTGCTTCCGTTGAGGGAGAACCCAAAACCTGAACAGGAATTATCTTCTTTCGGGTATCCTTGTACCATTTGGAAAATAGGTTATAAGGAACTTGGTTGGACATACAAAATTTCTCAATAGAAACACCAGCAGGGATACCTTCCAATTTATAGCGCAAAAATAGACGCTCAAAATC
>NZ_JADMOU010000006.1:0-273290 GCF_015558905.1 Bacteroides sp. D55t1_190419_B8 | reverse complement strand
AATAGCCTACAGCTTTTACAAAAAAAAAGAAAAAGAAATCATATTCCAATGTTATATCCGGGAATTAATAGTAAATTTCCCGGCAAATTAATGATAAAAGCAATCGCCATGATACGCAAATTAGACAAGACCGAATACGACCGGGCTACCTCATTAGCATTAGAGGTATATATACAATGTGGAGCGGAAGACTTCGATGAAGAAGGTTTGAATTCATTCAAAAGTTTTATCTTTAGTGAGCAACTTATGAATGAATTAGTGATTTACGGGGCTTTTGACAATGAAAATCTAGTAGGAATTATGGGAACGAAGAATGAAGGGAAGCATCTATCCCTGTTCTTCATCGGAAAAGAACACCACCGTAAAGGCATCGGCAAACAATTATTCAATTTTGCAATCAAGCATTGCCCGGTAAATGAAATGACGGTTAATTCATCCACATACACTATTCCTTTTTATCAAAGTCTGGGCTTCGATAAAATTGCCGGGAAACAATGTACCAATGGGATAACATATACTCCGATGAAATTTACGATAAGCAACTTCAAAGAATAATTCCCGGTAATCACTGATATAATTGTTAATTATGCTTGTGAATATGTATTTCATATAAAAATAGTTTCTACCTTTGCGGCGGTTATGATGAAGTACATATTTTGTATACTATTAGGCGTATTTCTGTGTTGGGGATTCCATCTGATTTCCGACGAAGCACAAGAGGCATACCGGTTAGAAGCCGGTAGTAACGGCATACAAACCTATTCCAATTCATACACCTCTAAAGCTAGCATTATACAACTGGATCAAGAACAGAAACTAGTCAAGACAAAAGAATACGCCGGAAAGCAAAATTACAATAACGATAACGGCGTTTTAAATCCATTTTCCTTCCGCCACCTCTCTCCCTTAAAAATACTAAGATTCAATATTCCTTCTGTCACTATCCGCATGCTAAGCTCGCTAAAGATTCAACTTCCTCAAAATCAATGGACAGGTTTTTCATATTATACCAATCTTTTTAAATATTCCGATAGATATCATATCTATTCATTAGGACACATACTCATTTAGCCATTTTATATCTTTTTTCGGCATAGGACAATTCAAGTCTTTTATGCCCCACTTTCTGTTTGCATCCACCATTTGAGTGAAAAGAAAATTCACTATGGTCTGGAAGCCTATAACATTCTTTCATTACAATAATAACCAAAGTATATAAAATGGACTTTTTATTGGATTTTATACTTCATATCGATCAATATATGGTGATGATTGTGCGTGATTATCATGCCTGGACATACGCCATCTTGTTTTTTATCATCTTCTGTGAAACCGGATTAGTGGTCACTCCTTTTCTTCCCGGTGATTCTTTACTCTTCGTTGCAGGAGCCATTTCAGCATTACCCGATATGCCCATCAGCGTGCATATACTTGTCATTATCTTATTTGCCGCTGCCGTATTAGGCGATTCCTGCAATTACATGATAGGACATTTCTTCGGTCGAAAGCTGTTTAATAATCCCAACTCCAGGATATTCAAACAAAGTTATCTGGAGAAAACACACGAGTTCTATAAAAAGTATGGTGGGAAAACAATTATTCTAGCCAGATTTGTCCCGATAGTACGCACGTTTGCACCTTTCGTAGCAGGAATGGGAAAGATGAATTACTACTATTTTATGATGTATAATTTAGTTGGTGGTGCGCTCTGGATTGCCGTATTCTGTTATGCTGGTTATTTCTTCGGCGACCTTCCGTTTGTGCAGGAAAACCTGAAGTTACTGATTGTAGCCATCATATTTATCTCTGTATTGCCTGCCATTATAGAGGTAGTACGTGCCAAACTAAAATCTTAAAAACAGCAAACTATAATCTGTATTCATTTGTTACTAATATAAATAGAGAAGAAAAAACAATTTAAAGTTTTTACACTTATGAAAAATTCTTTTTTTAGCCGGTTTACTCCAAAGGAGCCCAAATTTTTCCCTTTACTGAAACAGCTATCAGAAGTGCTCTGCGAAGCATCAGTTGTTTTAATAGAAAGCTTGCAACATGACTCACCTACAGAACGTTCGGACTACTACAAAAAAATCAAAGATCTGGAACGGGAAGGCGACAGACTGACACACCTGATTTTTGATGAATTAGGTACTACCTTTATCACTCCTTTCGACCGCGAAGATATTCATGACTTAGCTTCCTGCATGGATGACGTCATCGACGGAATAAACAGTTGTGCCAAACGAATCTCTATTTACAATCCCCGTCCTATTTCAGAGAATGGCAAAGAGTTGAGCCGTTTGATTCAGGAGGAAGCGATCTATATATGCAAAGCCATGGACGAACTCGAAACATTCCGTAAGAAACCGACTCTTCTCCGTGAATATTGTTCCAAACTGCATGAAATCGAGAACCAGGCGGATGATGTATACGAATTCTTTATCACCAAACTTTTCGAAGAGGAAAAAGATTGCATTGAACTTATCAAAATAAAGGAGATCATGCATGAACTGGAAAAAACGACCGATGCCGCAGAGCATGTAGGCAAGATTCTCAAAAATCTGATTGTAAAGTACGCATAAAGCAAGCCGGAACACATGGAATTATTAGTGACTATCATCATTCTGGCTCTGATATTCGATTATATCAACGGCTTTCACGATGCAGCAAACTCAATAGCTACCATCGTATCTACCAGGGTGCTTACTCCCTTTCAAGCTGTAATATGGGCTGCTTTCTTCAACTTCGTAGCCTTTTTCATTGCCAAATATATAATAGGTGGATTCGGTATCGCCAATACAGTATCCAAGACTGTGGTAGAGCAATATATCACCCTGCCCATTATATTAGCAGGAGTTATAGCGGCTATCACTTGGAACCTGGTTACCTGGTGGAAAGGGATTCCGTCTTCTTCCTCACACACCCTTATCGGAGGTTTTGCAGGAGCTGCCATTATGGCAAACGGATTTGAAGCAATTCAGCTTAACATCATTCTTAAAATTGCAGCCTTTATCTTTCTGGCTCCTTTTATCGGAATGGTCATTGCTTTCGGTTTCACCCTGTTTGTCCTCTACATCTGCCGACGCGCACATCCCCACACAGCCGAGCAATGGTTCAAGAGGTTACAACTCGTATCCTCCGCCCTCTTCAGCGTCGGACATGGCTTGAACGATTCACAGAAAGTAATGGGTATTATTGCCGCTGCCATGATAGCCGGCCATTCAATGGGATTGGGCATGGGCATCAACAGTATCAATGACCTTCCCGACTGGGTTGCTTTTTCGTGCTTCACAGCAATTTCACTCGGTACGATGTCCGGTGGCTGGAAGATAGTGAAAACAATGGGAACAAAAATTACCAAAGTAACCCCACTGGAAGGAGTGATTGCCGAAACAGCAGGTGCTTTCACTCTCTACATTACGGAAATGTTGAAAATCCCCGTTAGTACCACACATACTATCACAGGAGCGATTATTGGAGTAGGTGCAACTAAACGCCTCTCTGCCGTTCGTTGGGGAGTAACCAAAAGCCTCATGACTGCCTGGATTCTTACAATTCCAGTCAGTGGACTCTTAGCTGCAGCTATTTATTATATTGTTTCCATCTTTTTATAGATGGAAACATATTATCTATCAGGAATGTTATAATAAATAAACCCACACCTAATGTCACACTTGCCAACTTTGATTGCCGACCTTGCGCTGATATTAATATCGGCCAGTATCATAACCTTGTTGTTCAAATGGCTAAAACAGCCTTTAGTCTTAGGTTACATTATTGCCGGATTGCTGGCAGGTCCTTATATTAATATTTTCCCTACAGTGGGAGATATTGAGAATATCAATATATGGGCAGAAATAGGTGTTATATTCCTGCTCTTTGCACTCGGACTGGAGTTTAGCTTTAAGAAGCTCATGAATGTAGGTTCCACAGCTTTTATTACGGCTATCACCGAAGTAATCAGCATGTTACTCATTGGGTATTTGGTGGGACAATTATTAGGATGGGGCACCATGAATTCCATTTTCCTGGGGGGAATGTTGTCTATGTCATCCACTACAATCATTATCAAAGCCTTCAATGATCTGGAATTGCGTAACCAACGTTTTACCGGTATCGTATTCGGTACTCTGGTAGTGGAAGACCTGATTGCTATCTTAATGATGGTGCTTCTTTCCACAATGGCAGTGAGTCAGGACTTTGTAGGTGAAGATTTACTGATAAGTGTGCTCAAGGTCGTTTTCTTTTTAATCCTGTGGTTTCTCATAGGTATCTTCGTTATTCCGGCTTTTCTCAAAAAAGCAAAGAAGTTGATGAATAACGAGACTCTTCTGATTGTTTCTCTCGGTCTTTGTCTGGGAATGGTAGTATTGGCTACTTATACAGGGTTTTCAACAGCACTGGGAGCATTTATCATGGGATCTATCCTTGCCGAAACCATCGAGGCCGAACACATCGAACATATCATACAACCGGTAAAAGACCTCTTCGGAGCTATCTTTTTCGTTTCGGTCGGTATGCTGGTGAATCCGGCTGTATTGGTAGAATACGCCTGGCCTGTCATCATCATTACACTGGTTACCATTATCGGCAAAGCCATTTTCTCTTCGTTTGGCGTACTCTTATCCGGAGAACCACTGAATACTTCCATCAAATCCGGATTCAGTCTGGCACAAATCGGAGAGTTTGCTTTCATCATTGCCGGACTGGGTGTTTCGCTCAAAGTGCTTGATCCGTTTATTTCACCTATCATTGTGGCTGTATCTGTTATCACCACTTTCACGACTCCTTACTTTATCCGTTTAGCCAATCCTTTTGCCGAATGGTTTTACAAAATATTGCCTACTAAAGTACAGGAGACATTAGATCGTTATGCTTCCGGCAAGAAGACCATGAACCACGATAGTGACTGGAAGAAATTACTAAAAAACATGATTGGGAGAGTTGTTATCTATAGCGTACTGCTCACTGCTATTTGGCTGCTGTCGATACAAATCATTTATCCCGCCATCAGCGAAATGTTTGCTCCTGTCACTGTATGGATCAACCTGGTGATGTGTCTGGGTACTCTTCTACTTATGACTCCTTTTTTATGGGCGCTCATCTCCAACAAATACAACTCTTCGGAATTATTCCTAAAGCTATGGAGAGACGAGAATTACAATCACGGACGCCTGGTTTCCCTGGTTCTGGGACGTGTATCTGTTGCTCTTTTCTTTATCACTAGTGTAGTCATCAGCTACTTTAAACTAAACTGGGGAATAAGTGTGATTATTGCCATAGCCGTGGTAGCATTGATTCTTATTCTTAGGGAAGACCTCACGCAATATTCACGATTGGAAACAAGATTCCTTTCCAATCTTAACCGACGGGAAGAGGTAGCTAAAAAACGGCACCCGCTAAAAACAAGTTTCAATAGCGAATTCAATGATAAAGACCTTGATTTGACATCTATCCTCGTATCGCCTTATTCCGATTACATCGGCAAGTCTTTAGGAGAACTTTCATTCAGGCAAAATTTTGGAGTAAATGTCGTCGCAATCACTCGTGGCGATCTGAACATATATATACCGAAAAGCTCTGAACACATCTATCCGCAGGATAAATTGACAGTAGTTGGTACAGATACGCAATTACAGGAATTCAGAAATAGAATAGAAGATGTAAAAAACACATCAGATATGGATGCAGTGGATAAAAAGATAACTCTCCACTCTTTCACGGTAGGCGAAGAATTCCGCTTTTTAAATCAGACCATCGCTCAGTCTCATTTAGGAGAGAAGCATGACAGTATTGTTGTAGCTATTGAACGAAATGACGAACTGATTCCCCTGGATAAAGACACAACTTTCCAATTAGGAGATCTCGTTTGGATTGTGGGCAACCGGGAAAAGATTAGAAAAATACTGTACTTAACGTAATTGGTATCTAAGCCAGAATGGAATACATCTGCCTTACTTATCTAACATTCTATTTACAAAGTGGGGACGCATGAATGGCTTACTTGGTCCTACTGTTGATTTAGCACTGCGCGTTTGTAATTTATTCTGCGAATCAAATACGGCAAACTCCTCATAAGACATTTGTTTACCCAAACTTCTTTCCATTATTTTATCATATATCGCTTTACGGGAAGGAGTATTAAAAGATAAGCTACATTTTCATTACCAGAAAATTTATTCGACAAATCTCCCTAAAAAAAACGTACAGACTTTTTTTTGAACTTTCCGATATAGAATAATAGTCATTCAAAAATAAAAAGGGTTGAAAGTCATAGACTTTCAACCCTTTTCTATTATTTCAATCGTCTTATTCAGCGATTTTATTTCACTTCCTCAAATATAAAGTATACTGATAATCAGTTAGTTACTGTTATCAAGATACAAATGATATGCAAATGTAAGTATAAAACCATATAGAAAAAGTACAAATGGACATTACTTTGTATGATAACATCCTTTTCTACAGATTAAGGGTTAACACAATGTTATACTACTGATATTCAGCATATTGAAGCTGTTCTTCCTTGCATTCAACAAAGAGTGTTAAATTATATTAAATCCTACAGGGCAATTATGATTCGTGCAAAGATAATATTTTGCAGTCAAAGGAAGAAAGACTTCTTGAACCACTTCTATGGTTCTATACTTCTGTTTCTGACGTAAGCTGACCCGTACGGTTTTCGGGTTTTAGACGGACATATATACAGTTTACTTTAGGTTAGCATATATATAAGAGCTAACCAAGGTAAACTAAAGTGTTTTTGTCCTGTAGATACTGCACTTTGTGGACTCTTTTCTCCTTTGACTGCAAAAACCTCTTATAGCCTTATCTCCACCTATAACGTCACTTCACACTGCTGTACCATGCAGTCTGCCATGTACCACCCCATCGGGCTTTGATAAGAATTGTGTTGCAAAGGTACCTGTCATGGCGTTCATCCTGCAAGGTCGGTGCCTGTGGTTTGTCCGTGAAATCTCCACGCTCTGATTGTGGCAGAGGTAGTATTTGACGGCAAAACCTTGCATTGATGAGCCATAACACCTTTTGGGGCAACATAATTCTTTAATCAATCCCGATGGTAGTTGGTTCTACATAAGGGAAGAAAATAAAAATTTTATCTTATGGCTAACATTTGCGACACTCAGTACAAGGTGACAGGCTCACGCAAAGCCGTGGCAGACCTTTGGAACACACTCCAAGAGTTGGAGGTGAACAGTAATAATGTGTATCTGTATCTCTTGGCAGAACACTATGGCATTGACTACGAGAAGAAAGGCATCTCGGTGAGAGGACACATCTATTGGGCAGAGTATGAGGAGAACGTGGAAGACGATTATGCCCTCTTGTCCTTTGACACCGAAAGTGCTTGGTCTTCATGCGACTTGTTCTTTGAGGAGGTGAACAAGGCACTTGGCGATGAACTTTCAATCAGTTGGCGAGAGGTTGAGCCAGGTTGCGACATCTTCTATACGCACGATGAGAACGACTTCTTCCCCGAAGAGTGCTACGTCACTGCATACGGAGAACTCTTTGAGGATTGTGAGGGTGCTTACTCCACCTTTGGTGATGCTATCAAGTTGTGGTGTGAGAAGACTGGTGTCTCACAGGACGGAAGAAGCGAACAGAAGATGATTGACTTCATCAATGAATACGAGTATGAGGCAGAGGACACGAATTTCTGCATCAATCCAATCACATTCGGCTAACAAGGAGGAACGGATATGGCAACGATAGACATGGAGCAGTTGGACGGCGTTGTAGGGTGTTTCTGCACCTTGCTTTATCCCCGAAGAGGTCAGACAGAGGGAACGATTGTCGAGGACTTGGGTTGTGAGGTCATTGTCCAGCTCATCAACGGCAAGGAAGTGACGGAGTACAAGGATGATGTTGTCATCTGTGAATAATCAGGAGAGAGTCTGTTGGCTATGTGGCTTGCAGACTCTTTCTTCCTTTGACTGCAAAAACTCTTTTAGGACAATCCTCCAATGAGGTTATGGCTGTTGTAACTGAAATACCTTGGGAGCAAGTTGTGCGGTTTGCTCACTTGCTCCAGTCCTGTTATAGAAGCGATGCTTCGACACCTGTATAGCGATACGTCGCCAAAGTCCCTTCGCCGTTTTAAGCGTCTCTGTACCTTGTTATAGGAATGGTCATTTCGCCTTTTGGTTTTACTCGTCTGTCTTTTGCGACTCTTCCTTGTCGGACACAGAACTTGGTCTTAGCATGATGACAGTGCTATCGCCAATCCTCTGATGTCTGTCCTCTTTTGGCTTGATGCCTCTATTGCTAAGCTGACCCTTAGGCTTGTCGTTCATCGTGCATCAGTGTTCATGCTCCTCACTCTTCTGATGATACAGCTGTAAGGTCGGATTTCCCGCTTCGTTTCTCCAGGCATACAGCCATAGCAGTGCCCCTGTCTGTTGCATACGGATTGCCTCCTTGCTTACAACCTTTGTTCCATTGTTTGGCCCCGTCTTTTTCTGAATTGAGCTATTTGAAAGCCACTTATTTTTACCATGCAAAGGTAGCGTGATGCTGCGAAGGACTTCCTCCTTCTTGTGTGGCCGCTATCGCTGTGACCAATAAAATAGTGCGTAATCTTCCTTTTTCTCCCTTACCGCCAACGACAAAAAGAGTATTGCGAACGATTTTCATGGTGCTTCCCACATGGTGCCACATCCCTGCTTTTGAATGCATGTAAAAATTAAGTTTCACTTTTAAATTCAATTCAAAATGAAAAAGATCGAGAACAACTTCACAGTTTCAGGTTTCGTAGGTAAGGATGCAGAAATCCGTCAGTTCGCAAACGCCAGCGTAGCACGCTTCTCATTGGCAGTAGGCCGTCAGGAGAAGAACGGCGAGGAAACCAACCGCGTATCGGCTTTCATGAATATGGAGGCATGGCGCAAGAACGAGCACACCGAATCATTCGACAAGCTCACCAAGGGCACGTTGCTCACCGTCGAGGGTTTCTTCAAGCCAGAGGAGTGGACAGACAAGGATGGCGTGAAGCACTCCAGAATCATCATGGTTGCAACCAAGTTCTACGAGTGTCCCGACAAGGAGGAGACTCCTGCGGAAGAGCCGGCCAAGCCAGCAACCAAGAAAGGCAAGAAATAGCCTTTCCTCTCCATAACAAGGCGACCTTCGGGTCGCTTTTGTTTTGCTCAGGGACATCAATCTGCTGTTATAGCGTGTGATAATCTTCTCTAATAACAACCATGTGCATTTATTAACCATAACGGCAACGCCGTCTTCCTTTATTCTAACCACTTCGTCCCTCACCATTTGCGAAACGTCACCAAGATGGTTGGCATACAGATATTCCCGGCTGATGGCGACAAAGTCGCTATTAGCCAAGAAAGACAGTATGCCAAGGTCTGAACGCGAGAGGACTGCCATCTATGCCACAAGATGCCGAAGCCGAGGCTTCTGATAATTGTGTCCTTTACTGGCTATCCACTCGCCTTGATATTCAGACCGTCAATCTTGCGACAGCTTCACTACCCACCCACACCTGCTTTACTATTCTTCTTCTCTTTGACTGCAAAATATTTTCTGTTATAAGCGGTGGTTTCGTCCAAGTGCGTTGTATCGCTTCGCCCCACACCTTCAGAACGGCATTACTGTACGGACACCGCACGAATCCCATGTGACAGGCAGCCAACAATGTCACTATCAGAAACTGACACTTCTGATAACTGCCTTTATTGCTGTCTGGCTGTCCCATTATCGGGCTTCGGCAATGTCCGTGTAATGCCATTCTGCCCACCCATACCACCTTTACCACTAATCAACTGTTTTACAATTTCTCTTCTGCTATACAAGAGGCAGTTCTTGTCCACTCAGGCATATTGAATGTGGCAGACATGTCTGCTACGTCCAATCTGCCTCAGTGTCCTGCGGCAAGGACAAGGCACATTTGTCATGCTGACAGGAGTGCCCGATTTGTCCGTTGCGCAACTGTCTCTTCTTGCCTGATATACGTTACTATCTACTTCTAAATTATACTGCTTTGCCCCACGCCTTTGCGAAGCGTTACATGGTCTGTCGTCATACAGACATCCTTGGCTGATGGCAACACGTTGCTATTAGCCAAAGCTGACAGTATGCCGAAGTACCGACGCGAGAGAATTGTCTGTCCGTGCTACAAGCTATCAAGGCTGAAGCTTTGATGACTTGCATCCCGGTCAGCCAACACACTCGCTTTATGTCGGTACAGCAGACCTGCAAACACTTCACTGCCCACCCTTACTGTTTCAATCTTTCTTCTTACCTCTTTATATATAACACATCATTCCTCTTGCAGCCAATATCAATAATCTTCTTCCAATCAGCGCAGTGGTAGGCATATTTCCTGCAAAGTTAGCCGCGTCTGAGACAATCGTCAAATTCTGCTTGAGGTCTTGTGACTGTGAACAATCTTCCTTTTCCTCGGAAAAGAGTATTCTTCACACATAATTTGTCTTTATGTCTTTTCTTGCGGCTTGTGGGAGCAGAAAATATCCCTCCACAGGCTGAAAGGTCTCGAAAGGAGGGAAGAGAAAGAAACGGTTAAGCGAACGCAGAGGGAATTTATTCACTATGCTGAGCGTAAGTTTCTTCAACGTAGTTAAACAAGTCCAGCGACATGGGCGACAAACTTATTTGTATCACTAAAAATAGAAAGGCAATGAAGATTATCATCCTGCATGATGCTGACGCACGCATCGAGTATCTTGACGTAGCCGACCACCTTCTCGGCTCAGACATCGAGGAGTTCCTCACCAGACAGGGCTTCTCAGTGAACAACATCACATGGCTTGTCACATCGGCAGACCATATCCCAGTGGTTTACCACAAGTATGACATCGACTGCAAGACCGGCGAGGCAACCCACACCAAACGAGAGGCAGAACTGCAAGACCTCACTATCCACGGACAACTCCAGGCATTGCAGCACCGGGAGCAGGACGAGCTGAAAGCGGCTCTTCGCAAGTACGGCACGGAGGTGGACGGAGGCTTTGAGGTGCATTTCGAGGGAGAGCAGCCCATCGTGGCAGGTTATCTCTTTGACGAGCCTCGTGACATCGTCATAGACGCAGCACGTTTGGATGCCGACGGAAACTTGTCGCTTCTTGGAGAGGACAAGGAAGTGAGGGATGGACAATACGACATAGAGCCAAGCGACATATTTGGCGGTCAGTTGGACTATGTCACGTCGAGTATAGGTGCATGGATGAAGTAGGAGCATGTATGACCCAGTGCATCGTATATGACGAGACGACCAAGGAGAGCGAGACCTTTTGCTCATTGACCGCAGCCAAGAAGTGGATGCGAGAGCGCATCAAACAGAAGCATGAGGTAAGCGGACAGAAGTACAGAGTCTATTCCGACGGAGAGTTTGTTAATTGCGGCTCTATCAGTCTCACAGGCAGCAACAAGTCTTTTGTCGCCAATACAAGGCAGACGAAGAAAGGATATTAATAACAAGGTAACGGCAAGCCTAACCAACTTGCCACACATATATTGATATGGAAAAGCAAATATTGAGTTTTAATGACTTGCCATCAGCATTGTCATTAGTAATAAACAAGCTGGAGATTTTAGAAGAAAAGTTTTCCACACTAATGACTCAAATTCAGCCCGATAAGGGATTGGAATGGCTTAGTGTTTCCGAATTGAGTGAGTATCTCCCTACCCATCCAGTTGAACACACAATCTATTGTTGGACAAGCAATAAACAAATACCATTCCATAAGAAGGGGAAACGTATCATGTTCCTCAAATCTGAAATTGATGAGTGGATGCAAGATAACAAGAGTAGGTCACGAGCAGAAATTATGAATGAAGCAATAGCTTATGTTCAATCAACAAGAAAAGTCATTTAAATAACAAGGTAACGGCAAGTCTAACCAACTTGCCACTATAACATTTTCACATTATGATTTACACTCACACTATCGGACGCATCGGAGCAAAGGATTGCCGCGTCATCACAGGTACACACGGAACATTCATGGCTGTTGACATCGCAGTGGACGACTACAGTAAGGGCAAGCAAATCACCACTTGGGTAAGGGTGAAGAGCAGCAAGGAGAACCATATCCGTTTGGCTGAATACCTCACCAAGGGTCGTATGGTGCTTGTGGAAGGCACACTGACTTCTTCCATTTGGACAGACCGCAACGGAGAGAACCACATACAGCATAGCATCATAGCTGACTCCATCGCCTTTGTCAATGCAGGGAAGAAGGATGCAACCGACACACCTGCAACAAAGGCACGCAAGGCAGCCAAGGCAGAGGGCGAGGCTCCCGTACCGCCAGCCGATGCACCGCAGGACAAGAGCGAAGACCTTCCCTTCTGAGGGTAGTATCAACTGAGAGTAGTACGTACTAATCGTAGTAAATCCGCTTTTACTATGGTTAGTATGTACTATCAGTAGTAGAATAGTAAAGTAGTATTCACTAATAGTAGTATCATGTTATGACACAGATAATTGCAGTATTAAATCACAAGGGTGGTGTAGGGAAAAGTACGACCGCAGTAAGCCTTGCGGCAGCTCTGCAACTGAGTAAGAAGAACGTCTTGGCTATTGACATGGATGGACAAGCCAACCTCACGGAAGCCTTGGGATTGTCCATCGAGGAAGAACAGACAGTCTATGGCGCAATGTGTGGACAGTACACCTTGCCGTTGGTCAAGTTGCACAACGGCATCACCGTCTCACCCTCATGCCTTGACCTGTCTGCGGCTGAGTTAGAGCTTATCAGCGAGCCGGGACGGGAGCTTATCTTGAAGGGACTTATCACCAAAGCCATCGCCAAAGAGCATTTCGACTACATCATCATCGACTGTCCACCGTCATTGGGCTTGCTGACCTTGAATGCCCTCACCGCAGCCGACTACATCATCATCCCTGTTCAAGCGCAATACCTTGCCATGAGAGGTATGGCAAAGTTGATGGACATCATCCGCATCGTTCAGGAGCGGCTCAACTCCAACCTTAAAGTGGGCGGCATCGTCATCACCCAGTTCGATCGCCGCAAGACGTTGAACCGAAGCGTGAGGGAAATCGTCAATGACAGTTTTCACGAGAAGGTTTTCAAGACCGTCATCCGTGATAATGTGGCTTTGGCAGAAGCACCCATCAACGGCAAGACTATCTTTGAGTATAATCCCAAATCCAATGGTGCCAGTGATTATATGTCTTTGGCAAAAGAAGTGTTAAACTTAAAATAGCATAGCCATGAGCAAGAGCAGTATGTTGAAAGAGGGAATGAAAGGCGGTCTCAACGGACTCCTTTCTTCCACAAAGAAGCCGAGTAAGGAGCAGATAGTCACAGAAACTACACCAGCACCACCTGTGTCTGTTTCTGAGACTACCGAAGTGCCGGTGCATTGCAATTTCCTTATCAACAAGAGCATCCACACGAGGATGAAGTACCTCGCCATCAAGAAAGGGATGTCCTTGCGTGATATTGTCAATGAGGCAATGACAGAATACCTAAAGCGGCATGACACATGAGTGCCGCGCGGTATCATCGCCGAACAGACGATGATACCGCTATCTCTTCTATAAACAGACTTTACTATCCGTAGTATGGTAGTAAAAACTATTCGACTATTATACTATTCGTAGTCGATACTACTTTTAGAAAATACTATCCAACTCATTTTTAGGGCAATAGTTTTCTCTGCTTGTAGGACTGTCTCCATGCTGATAAAAGGCAATGTCGTTCCCTATTACAAGATTTTCTCTTTTTCCCTCATATCAACTATCGTCCTTCCCCATATACAGCTTCGCCCCACGCCATCCCGCCCGTTTCCTCTTTTACATAACAGATTTCTTTTCGCCTGCCTTGCCGCTGCGGATATTGTTTTGCAAAGGTAATGCTGGCGATTGTTCAAACACCAAATCGTCCATTGCATTTGACCGAAAAATCTTCCTCTGCGTGCAGAGCGTATTTTTCGCTCCCGATTTGGCTTTTTGATCGCCATCACTCTTGGAAAGCAAAAAATATCCCTTGGGCAGGCAGGAAAAGCCTCCGAAATAAGGGAAGAAAAAACATAAGAGCAATGGCACACAAGAATGACTATCAAATCCAAAAGCAGTTAGACAAGCCTCAGACTTGGTTCTGCAAATACTATCCCGCACGCATCCGCAATGTGGGTGAGAAGGAGATTGCCGACAGACAATTAGTGTTTGACTTCAAGGACGGAAGAGCCTACGAGGAAGTGGCGCAGCGCACCGCAGAGAATATGCTGACACTCTACGGCAAGGGTTGCGTGAACATCGTCTTCGCCCCCGTTCCAGCATCCACAAGCGAGAGCAACGAACTCCGCTACAAGGCTTTCTGCCACAGGGTGTGTGAATTGACAGGAGCGGAAAACGGCTACGAGCACGTGAGGGTATGCGGAGAGCGTAAGACCATCCACGATAACCGCAAGAACGAGGATGAAGTCCGCAAGGCGAATGTCGTTGAGTTTGATGAGCCGTTCTTCGACAACAAAATGGTGTTGGTCTTTGACGATGTGATAACCAAGGGTCTCAGCTATGCCAAGTATGCCAACCAACTCGAAAGGCTCGGGGCATGTGTTATTGGCGGTATGTTCCTCGCACGCACACATTATAAAGTAAGGTAAAGTATGACAAAGTACGACAAGGCAGTGTCCGTATGCTTCAGCGGACACCGCAGCGTACCTTTCGCCAAGCGGAGGGAGTTGAAGCAATGTCTCAAATCGGAGATAGCCAAGGCGTATGCCGACGGCTACCGGTATTTCTATTGTGGCATGGCAATGGGATTTGACCTGCTGGCGGCAGAAGCCGCCCTTTCGTTGCAATGCGAGTTGAAGGACTTGCAGGTGATAGCCGTTGTGCCGTTCCGTGGTCAGTCTGACCGGTGGAGCAAGGAAGAGCAAGCCAAGTATGATGCCATCCTGCGCATCGTGGATGACGTGGTCGTATTGAGCGAGCAATACTACAATGGCTGCCTTCTGAGGCGCAACGACTATATGGTCAACCGCAGTTCACGTCTCATAGCCTACTTCGATGGCAATCCCAAGGGCGGCACGTTCTACACCGTCAGAGAAGCCAAGAGGCAGGGATTGGACATAGTGAATCTTCATAATAGTGTATAACCCATAAAACAGAAAATGCTTATGGACGATATTGTTGCAATCATCGTTTGCTACTTCGTGTTCGGAGCTTTGGGCAATGTGCTCAGAGCTTTGTTCGGCGGAGAGAGACGAAACGACTTCCGCCGTGACCGCTAAGCGTCTTTAAACCAAGATACGCTGACAGCCATACGTCTGCACCTTACCCCAAAAAGATGCAGCGGATAATTGTGTCCGTAGGCAAGGATATTCAGATTCCTCACCTTAACATTTTGATAAAAATAAAGATACTGCTGCCTATATTTCAAGACAGCAGTATAAACCTTACTCTGCAGGTGCCCATTTGCAACGCACAGGAGAGACGATTGCACCCTCTGCTTTCAGCTGCTTCATGGCTGCATCTACCTCTTTGCGGTCGAGACCGCTGAGTTCTGCGATTTTACCTGCGTTGAGAGGCTGACCAGCCTCTTTCATTGTTGCCAATACTTTTTCTTTTGCGTCCATTGTTTTGATGATTTGATGTTTTGTTTATAATCTTGTTATTAACTCTTGTATTTTGTCTTCCCTTATAATCTTCGGTTGTGCCTTACCTGCCAGAACGAGAATTTTCTTCCCGTTTCTGTAGATGTGCAGCTGTCTGCTTCGTACCACTGCTGTCAAGGTCTCATCATCCTGCATGGCTTGCCATATAGGATAATACACACCTTCTGGTTCAAACAACTTCTTCTGAAGGTGTGAGCACATGTTGGTTGTATCTATTGTCATATCGTTACGTCATATCATTAACATGATTCTGCCAGCTTCTTTTGTGAACATTTCAGGGAAACGGCAGATTGTTGCATACACCTGCTTGCTTGTCACAGGCTGACCGTCCTTTCTCAGGTGCAGCCTATGACGATTGATGGCATCGGCAATCTGGTCGGTTGTCATGCCGCCATTTCGCTTTACCATCACATATACTATGGCTTCTTCTATCTTCATCCTTTATTCATCTGTTTTTCAATCCATGCCATCAATACGGCAACAGCATATTCCTGTTCTTCCTTGGTCAGTGCCCTGCCTGCTGAGATGTGATGCCACTTGAAGAAGCATCCCCGGCAACAACAGCCAGTGGCATGTTGAGCCAGGAAAACAGGATGCCCACGCATGGGAGTCTGCTTGCCGTCGTTCGGTATGACAGCCGGAGCAAGTCTTTTTGCCACAAAGTCCTCTGCGTGTTTTCGTATCGTCGGCAATCCCTTTTCCATTACATACTCCCTGTCTTGCTTGGACAGATGGAACCGGCTGCGAAAATCAGACTTTGCCAATCTCTCAAAGAGATTCGTCAGGTCATACTCTTTCTTATCACCAGGAACGCTTTCTTGCGGCTCTTCCTCTTGGAACAACGATGGATATATGTATTTCTGTGACATCATTATCTGTTGCTTCTGATTTCTAATGTTATATCCATATATGACCGCTTGCCGTCTATATAGTCTGCATAGAGTATTTCTTCGCTTCTGCCTTTCAGAATATGGCACTTAC
This sequence comes from Bacteroides sp. D55t1_190419_B8, assembly GCF_015558905.1. NCBI lineage: Bacteria > Pseudomonadati > Bacteroidota > Bacteroidia > Bacteroidales > Bacteroidaceae > Bacteroides > Bacteroides sp. D55t1_190419_B8. Next base: position 256,664 of record NZ_JADMOU010000006.1, on the reverse strand, counting down.
CGCACAGCTCACAGTTGTGCAGACATCTCCATTCATTCAGAACGTAATCCAAACGTTCCTCTCGTGTAGATGATTCAATAGAGGGTGTGCTCATAATCAGTGTCTCCCACAGCGTGGTCAATCAGTGCCTGAAACTCTTCTTCCGTATAGTCTTCTTCCCAACCATACGTTACGTCCTTTATGCCCAAAGTAAACCCTAATGCCTCAGAATAGGATATGCCAATTTCAGCTGCAAGGTCTCTTGCCGCTTGAAAAATCTGCTCTTCTTTGCTTAAGGGCAGTTGTTTCGCTTTCTTATGTTTTTTCTTTGGTTTCCCCATTTGAGTATATTCGTTTAATAATCAGCGTTGATGGGCATCTTGAAATTCCTGTATTTCTTTCGGAGTTCCTCATTTTGCGCCTTCATTTCCTCATACATATCATTCAGTGCGTCAGGAAATCCCCATCCACAAGGGCTTGCCCAACGAAGGCATTGCTTGATTCGGGAATCATACTTGTCCCAAAGGTCATAAAGCACGATGTGGCGCAATGTCTTGTCGAAATTACTCTCAACAGAATCATAGAATTGCTCCCACATGTCTCCATAGTCATAAGTGAACTGACAGGCATTCTCCATATAGAACACCATCAATTCTGCGACTGAATCTTCCGAAGGCTTCAGTTTCTTGAAGTCGGACAATGCCTTGCGGCACACTGAGAAGCGTGTCTTTGGCTCTCTGTTTCTGCTCGGATAGAACTCTTCCCGTATGATGTGCTTATACTCTTCCAGCTTCTGGCCCTCATTCGGCTCTGCATAGAAGTCAAGATATTCCTTTGCCTCTTTCCGTGCAGAATAAAGTTCCAATACCATTTTTATTATTTCACTCTTGTCCATGGACATGAGGACAGACTTTAATTTAGATTTTGACATTTCTGCTCTTTTATCTTAAAAACGGGTCAATCGTTGCCAGCAACTCTGATTTCTGCATCACACCGCTCGTCCTCCACAACACTTCGCCGCGTCTGAACAGCATCAATGTGGGCACAGACTGTATGCCATACTGACTTGCAGTCACCCCATACTTGTCCACATCTACCTTGATGATGCGGATTCTGTCACCCAACACTTCCTTCACCTGCTCAAGGATGGGGTGCATCATCTTGCATGGCTGGCACCAGGTGGCGAAGAAATCGACCAAGACAAGTTGGTCACTTGATATAACGTCTTTGAATGTTTCCATTACGATTTTCTGTAAAATTATGCTATTTTCTTTCCTGTTATCTTACAATACTGCCCTGCAAATGTTAAAATCGAGAAGAATTCAATGAAAAACCTTCGTTATTTCAAAGAATATTCGTACCTTTGCAGCGCTCATCTATAGATAGAAGGAGTTTCGAGACCCGGTTGCCTTTGATGCAATTCGGGTCTTGCGTTTTATAGTGGTGTCTGCAATCTCTTTTTCATCTTCTTTTCCAAAGCCTTTAGTCCATACTCTTTGTTAAGATGGTATGCTGTCAACAGATAGAATCCGTTGCTACGTTGTTGTTCCAAGACAATAACATACTTTTCCACTTTATCATAGATGTATGTTTTCTTGACCTTACGCTTTTTGCCGTCCCTCTCTTCTATGGTAAATACATCCAGATTGTCTGGTGTCAATTCTCTCACATGGTGATTTATCCAATGAAGCCTTTGTGAACGAGCCATCTCGAATACTCGCTTTGGATAAGTCGTACCGTCTTCGTTCTCAACCATGATTTCTTCACAGGTAAGATGCTTGAACAATCTTGCCATGTCAATCTCGCCATCTGTCTTTATAGGATAGATGCGCCACCCTCTGAATGAGAATTGACAGTTATCTTCTATATCACGCTTGAATATTGCATGAAGATCATGCTCTCTTTCTCGTTCACTGAGATATGCCAGTTCCAGCAGCTCAGGGTATTTCTTGATAATATTCAAACTGCTCATTGGCTATTTCAGTGCGATAAAAAACAAATTAAACTTCTTTCTAAATTTGGGAGTTGTGGTGTTGAGACTGATATTACTGTGTTTTTTTATCTTTTCAATCAGCTTCATTTTGGCTCTCACCCTTCCTTCAACTTCTCCCTTTTCATATCTAAGGTTGTAGTTGATGGCTCCCATTAGAACATCTGCCAATTGGATGAAGACACTTTCGTGTGAACGTATAAACTGAAACCTGCCAATGGAAGAGTTGTATTCCATTATTTTTCTGAGCCTCTCCAGCTTATCGCTACTGCATGTGTCCTTGATATCCATATATATGTTATATGTATAATCCATGTCCATCTTGTGATGCAGCAATTGGTAGTACATGCGAAAGTAGAAATCATTAAACGTATAGTCTTCTCGTTTCTCGTCAATCTGACTCTTGTCAACAACCACAGCCCTAAATTCCATGTCATTCATAAAGAACCAGTCTATAAGCTCTGCATAGACTTTATACGTGGCCTCGTGGACATTTGTCCATTTCAGCTCATCACTATAGCCGTGCTTCTTCTTAATATCTTTTATGGCATCTTTTGCCATGCGGATTTGTGTGTATGCTATACTTGTACATCCCAAAAGCATGTAGGGATGACCGTCATGCACCATGTGGGTGCTTTCATCACAGTAGATGTTGAATGTCTTATTCATTGTATCTGTTTTTTGTTTATTCTTTATTCCTTTTCTTCAGCGGTCCACTATGAGGTCCACGGTTCAGCGTCACACCATGCTTGTTGAGTATGCGGAACACGGAACTTCGGCTTGTGAAGCCGCTGATGGCAAAGATGTCATCTATGCTGTGCCCCTCGTTGTACATGTTCACGATATTCTTCTCACGCTCCAGTTTCGACAGTGCCCTTTCCGACTTCTTGGGCGGCCGGATATTCTGTTGCAGATGGATGATGTGTGCCGATGCCTTGCGCAGCACGGCACACTCCTCAGAGAGTGACCCGAACATACGGATGACCTGTGAGGGCTTGGTGTCGGGGAAAAGTTCGTCAAACGTATCGATGCGGTCTTGGATGGAGATGATGCGAACCACCTTCACACGGCAGTATTCTATGAATGTAGCCAGTTCACGGGTGCCACGCAGTGCGTTACTGAACCTCGACACCACCAGCTCGTCGCCGCGCTCCAGACTCGATATGAGCTGCTTCCACATCGGGCGCAGCCTCTCGTGTTCGGACAGTTCCTCTATCACCTGAACACAGCCGTATTGCTGCATCCAAGCCTTGTCTTCTGCATACTCTTCGCCATTGGTGGCGATAAAGATGTAACCTACTTTTGCCATACTGTTGTACGCTATTAAATGAAATCAAGTGCAAAGGTACACTATTTTTCCGAGAAACAATCATACTTGAACGAAAAATCATACTTAAACACGATAATTTGCCATTTTCTTTTCACTTGATTTCATTGAAAATCATACTCGCAAGTATGATACACAAATAAGATTAAACTTACTGTCATTCTTGCAAATATATCGCTGAAACGCATTAACTTTGCACCGTCAATTTCAAAATCAGACTCAAAATAATGACAACAATGAAATATGAAACCCAACTTTTCGGAGGACAAACCAACCTCCATTGCATGAAGCAAATATTGCATAATGCAAAATCAAACTCGCATGGCTGTATCAGACTTGCCATTTGTATTGCCACTGCGTTTGCCGTAGTCATGCTGACAGCATGTTCAGACGGAAACGGCACGAAGTCGTTCCATTCGAGCGATGAAGCCATCAGAGAGTATCATGGCTTTCTGACCACTCTTCGACAGAACGGCAAGGTCTCAATTCAGACATTAGTTAAGATTGTCAACGAATGGCGCGTGTTGGACGATTCCGTGACATCGTGCATCTCACGTGACACTGTCAGGAAAGCCCACTCATACCCGTTCACGGTATATCATGAGTTGAACGACTCCATCCACATCGAGCTGTGCCGTATGGCGATGTCTAAGCAACGCACCTTTCACGACCTGCTCTATCTCAGAGAACAGACCTCTTCCCATGTTGGTGATGAGGAACTACAGCAAGCCGTGAAGGAAGCACAGCCATTCTTCGCTTCCTTGGATAGCCTGCCTATATATAATAAAGGTGGTAAACAGGCGGTACTGAAGCGTTACCTGCTGTTCCTGCAAAAATCCGCCAAGCAAGGCATTCACGGCAAGGAAGACCTGCTCGCTTTCATCAAGGAAGAGCATTTGTATTTCAAATCCTTCCTGCAATACCTGCCGGATTTTGCTGACGATGACATCGGTGACATCAGACGAAACACCGAACACTGCTGTCGGGAGATACTCCGTGCCGCCGACCGCAAGGATTTGTCCCACAAGGATGCAATGATATACCTCTCCATGCGCACCAACCACCGTCTGCTGCGCAACGCACAAGCGGCTATCGAGGATCTGAATAGTGGCAGGGTAAAGGACGAGCACACCATGCACGCCTACCTCCTGATGATGATGCAGCCGTTCATGACGATGGATGACCTTTCCGTGAGCGTGCTCTCCGACAAGGACAAGGCAGACCTCTACAAAATAGCCGATGCGCTCCCCAAGGAGATGGACGGTCTGGCCAAGAAACTGCACCTCGACAAGCAACGCCTGTCGGATATGCCCATGCTCATGATGAAGATTTATGTCACAAGATTATAAACACCCCAAACAGAGAATACGATTATGTTAGAACAGTTTTGCGATGATTTCCTTGCCGTCGTGCCTTTGCAGTTGCCAGAACTGCTGGACAAGCGCAAGATGGAGAAGCCTGTCAAGTATGACGATTACGTGCTTCTTACTTTCCAGTTGAACACCCCTTTCACGATAGAGGAGGTGATGGATATGCTCGAAGACGAGATGGAAATGATAATCCTCTATCACCACATTCCAAGCCGTCATACGGAGTTCGGACACAGCTGCTGTGCCTATTCCAACCCTTCTTTCGGACGGATGTTCAAGGTCAACGGCTCCACAGATGAGCGTGGCATGGTCAGCCAGATAAAAGTGACCATCTATGACTCGCTGGAGCACATGTCGGCAGATGTATGCCTCGACCTCAGTCTGCATTGCAAGAACGGGTTCTTCAAATACATGAAGCCCAAGGAGGAAGTCCTGCTCGACTTCATTTGAAAGTTACATTTGCCAGATGACAGTCCTGTTCTACCGCAACAACGCTCCATTCTGTTGTCCACAACAAAGGCCAAAGTCATGCCACAAGCTCCCGACCATCTGATGAAGGAAACGCTTTACATGAAGATTATCCATCTTCTCGACCGTCACCGCACATGGCTGGAGATTGAGAGCATCGCCACTGTCCGCAACCACACGATAGTCAGGAACGGCAGAATGACCGACATCCTCAGCCGTGTGCTTGTGGTCAAGGCCATCCACCATCATTTCCCCTACACGAGAGGGCAAGTGTGGCAGATAGCCGAGTACGACTTGGAACAGGCTATCAAGAGCCTTCGGACAACCGACGGAGCTTTCCGTCAGAGAATAATCAAGGGAGAACTGACACTGGAGGATGTGGAGCGTATCATATCCACTGCCACACACGGTGTCGTCCAGCCCGACCTGAGTCCACTTCCATTATTCACATGCTATACATATTATGACAAGTAAGATACTGTTTCTCATCCTGATGTCAGCGTTCTTCTTTGTGACGATGATTCTGCACAGAAGCCGCAGACAGTTTATGACACGGTTCTATCTGCGCATGACCGCGCTTGTGACAGCAAGGAAGCTCTACCGGTTGATGCTGCTCATCCTGCTGTACGTGTTCCACTTCCTCTACCTCTGTGTACACTATAACGACATAGGCGTAGTGGCTTCCACCATAGCGTTTGCCATATTCTTTGTCTTTATGGATGTGGAGAGGTGGCTACAGCGTCTGCACGAGGAGCGGACACCCTTCTGCATCGCCGCGTTGGCGGCAGTGGTGTTTGTCTTCACTCCTCATCTGTTCACGCTTGCTGTCACCATCTCCTTTGTCCTTCTGGCATCACTGTTCTATCCCTCGCGCATAGTCATATCGCTGTGGAAGAACAAGGCTGACCGCAAGATGCTCCTCGAAGACACAGAAATGCTCATCATATACTACTATTAAGTATCACCTGTATCATGCCGTTCCTTTTGTATAATGGAGCTGGCGACAAACAACAGTATTCACCAAACAGATTATTGAAATGAAGAAACAGAAACATAGAACGAGTTCCGGCAAGATGTCTGAACGGATGTCCCTGTTGGAGTTCTTGAAAGAGAGGTCCGGGATAAGGCTGTCGAAGCTCGAAGCCTACCTTGACCTTGTAGACAAGGCTTCTGTACAGTACATCCCCAAGGATCTGTGCAAGCAGGAGTTCAGCCTGTCCAACGGGCAGTTTGTAATCACCATTACCGAACTGGCAGGATGCTGGCATTGGCACCGCGCCACTGTCCGCACCTTCATCGAGCAGTTGGAGAAGATGAACCAGATTTCCGTCACCCGTCTCACGAAGAGCCAAATCATCACCATCCCGATGTTGGCTGAGACACCTGCCGTTTCTCCGATTGACGCAGCCTTGGATGTGTTCCGCCAGAAGATGTGTACCGCATTGGACGAATGGCGAAGCGGCAAGATGTCCGCATCGGCTTGCGCCTCGGAATGTGAACAACTCTACGAAGATGCAACAGAGGAAGTAGCCATTATCTTGCAGAAAGCCGACAATGGCAATTCAATTGGCAAGGTGCCATGCGGAAGAAACATTCCCGAATCTGTAGGACACGCCTTTTGTATGACTGCACTCACAGCTGTCTGCGAAGCCACCTTCCATCAGGTGCTTTCGCAGGAAACAGATAACGCCCTCGTTACCTCCCTTCTTCCCTTCTTTTACAAAGACCTGGGAGGAGACTGGCTCTCATTCATCGAGGCGGCAAAGGCAATATCAGAATTGGCATTGGATGGCAGCTCACCAGCCTTGCATCAGGAAAGCGCAGCCATCAAGTCACAGTTTCAGTCACTCTGCCGACCGTTCCTTGCCATTGTAGCCAACCAAGAGGGCTCCTGTCCATCAAAAGGCTGTATTAACCTCTAATAATCACCGTACAACGCTTCTTCTTTTCTACTGGCACAGTGTTTACACGTCTGCCATTGCTGTAAAATAATCGGGCTTGCCCGTTGGTCGGAAATGAGGGAATTTGGGTAGCCTAATACCCCTCTTGGTCTCCGACCATCGGGAGGCTGTCCTTACAAGCAGCAAGCTGGAGACAGGAGAGTTGTACACACATAAAAGGAAATAGGTTATGGCAACACCAAAACAGGTTATGGATTTCCGACCATCTAAGGGAATCACCACAGCACAGAGCAACGAGCACCAACGCCGTTGGACGGAAAAGGGTTGGGGATCCGCTGAATCAACAGGCAACTACGACCGCAGCCGTGAGCGGCTCAACTTCGAGGTTCGGGGCGGCAAGGTTTGTCCTATAGACAAGAGCCGAAGCATCCCGGAGCGCATGGCAGACATCCTGCGGAGCCGTGGAATCAAAGACCCCAACGAGGGACTGGCAGAGCCACGCTTCCGCACAGTGGTCAATTTCATCTTCGGAGGCTCACGAGAACGTATGACAGAATTGGCATTCGGTGACCAGAAGGTGAATCTCACTCACGGAGCGGACAATTCGCATCTAACCCGATGCAAGGACATTGAGGAATGGGCAAAGGATGTTTACCGCTTTGTTGCGGACAAATACGGTGAGGAGAACATCGTCGCTTTCATCTTACACTTGGACGAAACCAATCCGCACGTTCACTGCACCCTCTTGCCAATCAAGGACGGCAAGTTTGCATACAAACAGATATTCGCCGGAAAGGACAAGTACGAGTTTTCTGCCAGGATGAAAGCCCTGCACAGCGAATTTGCCGATGTCAACAAGCGTTGGGGCATGGAGCGCGGAACTTCCGTCTCAGAGACGGGAGCACGCCACCGCACCACCGAAGAATACCGCCGCCAGCTGTCAGAACAGTGCACCACCATTGAGCAGTCCGTCGCCACCCATCAGCGGACACTCGCCTCGCTCCAATCGGACATCCGTCTGGCAGAGCGGAGAGTAAAAGGACTCACCTCAATGGTCAACAACCTCTTGCAGGAGAAGGCTGAGAAGGAGGCGGCACTTGCTGAATTGCATCGGCAGATTCTTGCAGGTCACGACAATCCTGATGCTCTCCGTCAGCAAGTCCAAGAGCTGGAGCAGGAACTGTCCGCTATCCAGTCGAAACTGGACGACAAGCAGGAGAAGCTCTCAGAGGCTGACCGCAAGCTCGATGCCCTGCGTGAGGAGATGACCGCCATGAAGGAGCGCACGGAGGAGTTGCGGCAGGAGGCACACAGATATTCCGATACTATCCGACAAGGTGCGGACACCGTTCTCAGAAATGCCCTTCTCGAAAACATGGTCAGCGAGTTCTCCGAACGTGTGGCACGGCTTTCCAATGAGGGCAAGGACGTGTTTGACGGTTCCCTGCTTCAGGCCTTTGCGGAGAATGGAACGGAGGTGATGTACTGTGCCACGCTTCTATTCCTCGGCTACGTCGATGATGCCACCACCTTTGCCGAAGGTCATGGCGGTGGCGGCAGTTCGTCCGACCTCAAATGGGGACGTGACGATGACGAGGATGAACGCGCTTGGGCACGCCGTTGCATGATGAAAGCTGCACGCATGATGCGCCCCTCTTCCGGCAAAAGGAAGAAACGATAAGCGGCACTGTCACGTATCACCTGTTATAGTATTCACCAGATTAAATTGAACAACATGAGAAAAATACTTATTCTATCCCTTGGCTTCGCCCTTTCATTGGGTGCGCAAGCCAAAGACTATCACCGCACGGCGGACACCACCACCGTTGTATGCAGACTTTCGGCAGACGGTATGCTTCGTCCGCTTAAACCTTCCTACATGAAAGGGGCATTGGTAGCTTCGCCATGGACGGACAACTGGTTTGTCCAAGCGGCAGGAGGAACTACGGTCTTCCTCGGCAAACCGCTCGGATGCAACGACCTATTCGGTCGCATGAAACCGGCATTCTCCGTGTCGATCGGCAAATGGTTCACACCTTCCGTCGGCGGTCGTCTGAACTATGGCGGTATGCAGTTCAACGACTGCAACAACTCCTCGCAGGACTACCAGTACCTGCGTGCTGATTTCATGTGGAATGTCCTCGGCAACCTCTACAAGGACGATGTACACACTCTTGCCAGATGGAGTGTCATTCCATACGTGGGCGTGGGTATGCTGCACAACAAGGTGAATGCCCACAAGCCCTTTGCCATTTCCTACGGCATACAGGGGCAGTATCATCTCTCCCCACGCATTGCTGTTACGGCAGAGATAGGCAACATGACCACCATGCAGGATTTTGACGGCTATGGCAAGGCACACCGCCTTGGCGACCATCTGCTGTCCGCATCCCTCGGCCTCTCTGTCCGCATCGGCAAGACTGGCTGGAAGCGAGTGATAGACGCTCGCCCGTACATCGCACAGAACGAATGGCTTTCGGCATACGCCTCATCCCTTTCTGACAGCAACAGCCGCTATCACGCCCAGCACGATCGAGATTGTCAGACTCTGGAGCAGCTGCGCAAGATTCTTGCCATCGAGGGACTTCTGGACAAGTACGGCCACCTCTTTTCTGACGATGCCGCTTCTTCCGTCACAAATGGCTATCCTCGAAACGACTACAGCGGTCTCAACTCGCTGCGTGCAAGAATGAGAGACAAGTATGGTAATGGTCAAAAGACAAAGGTCATGGAGTCCGCCTCTTGTACAGAAGAATATGGCAATGCTGAAGGTGAGCCGGAAGACGATTACCTATCGCTCATCCACTCAGGAAAGGCTTGCATAGGTGCGCCCATCTATTTCTTCTTTGAACTTGGCACTGACAGGTTGCTCAACAGGTCACAGCTCGTCAATCTCGACGAAGTAGCACGCATCGCCAAGAAATATGGCTTGAAAGTTAAGGTCATCGGCGCTGCCGACAGTGCCACAGGCAGTGAAGCCATCAATGATAACCTCAGCCGTTCCCGTGCCAGATTCATTGCAGAGGAACTGATGAAACGTGGTATGGAAAATGGCACCATCTCTCAGATTTTCGATGGCGGCATTGACGATTACTCGCCCAATGAGGCGAACCGCCATACCAGAATCCTGCTGTATCTATAGCCAGACATACAGCTCCGAACAAGAGCACTAAAACTTTTTTTTCATTGATAAATTTTAGAAAGGGAGGGCTTGTCCGTGATGGATAGGCCCTCCCTTAATCATATATGTATTAACGCATATTCTATGCGCATATCTTTTTTTTATCCGTGTTTCTCAGTACTTGACCAGTCAAGCAGGAAGTCATATATACTCATTATCTGTATGCCGTTTTCGTCGCTCCACTGCTTGGTATGTTCTCCCACGATCAGCAGTTTGCGGAAAGAGTCATCTACAAGACGCAACGACCGTTTCTCCTGTTCCATCTTTTCTGCATCGGGCATACGCCACGCCGACTGGATGTAGATCCGCTCGCTCCCTTTGTTGCAGACAAAATCCACTTCCAATGTCACCCTCTGCTGCTTTCCTTCCGTATTCCTCACTCGATGATAGACGTTACCCACATCCACGAGCCATCCTCGCATACGCATCTCATTGTAGATGACGTTCTCCATGATATGTGTCGGCTCGCTCTGACGGAACGACAGAATAGCATTCCTCAGACCTACGTCCTGATAATAATACTTGGACAACGAACCTATGTATTTCCGTCCTTTGATGTCGAACCTTTCGGATTTTTCGATAAGGAAAGCATCCTGCATATATTCCAGATAAGCCGACACTGTCTTGTCGGTTATGCTCTGCACATTGCTTACGGACTTGAACGTATTGGCTATATTCAGTGCATTGACAGGTGCTCCTATACTGGATGCTACGGTCTTCGACAATTCTTCAAATTCAGGTCTCAGTTCTATGTTGTTCCGCTCGTAGATGTCACGTAGATATACCGTGCGATAAAGGCGACGCAGGAAATCAGCCTTCTTCTCATCCCCAACCTGTGTAAGTAGTTGCGGCAAACCTCCGTACAGTCTGTATTCAGCCCAACCGTCTTCTTTCGAACCATCATACACCGTCATGAACTCCTTGAAGGATAGTGGCCACACATGTATCTCGTCACCTCTGCCTCGGAATTCCGTCACCAGGTCAGAGGACAGGAAACGCGAGTTGGAGCCTGTGACATACACATCCGCCCCTTCGGTAACTGACAAGGAAGAGAGCACCTCTACAAAGTCTTCCACCTCCTGCACCTCGTCGATGATGATATAATAAGTCTCATAGTCAATCATCATCTTTTCCACCCAGTCCAACAGGTAGTCCGGGTTCTTGAACTCTCTGTTCTTCCTACTCTCCATGTCGATGACGAGAATATGGTCTTCTCTCACGCCCTCATCCAATAGATGCTGATGAAAGAGTTTCTTCAGAAGGAACGACTTGCCTGAACGTCGCAATCCTGTGATTATCTTTATGAGCCCGTTGTTCTTTGAACGGCTCAACTGTTCTATGTATCTATATCTGTTTACTATCATATTTTACGAAAAACTGTCACTTGTGACACTTTTTCGGAGGCAAAGTTATATATTTTATCCTAAATCAAAGAAAGAAATAAAGAAAAATGCACTAAAAATCAATGATTTTCCTGTTTTGTAGTGTCTATTCCACTTGCCGATGCCCATTTTTCTTTGCAAAGTTACTGCCCGGGCGAATGGTCAAGTACCGCCATGCTAACAGGCAGAGGACTGAACGACAGCTTTCCGCAAATCAAAGATTTGGGTATTTCATTAACTCCTCCGTCTGTTTTCTTGCCTTATCGCCCTCATTCCGCAGTCTTTTGATGCACGAAAAATCAGTTCCCGACAAGAGGAGCCGAAAGGCTTCAAAAGGAGGGAAGAAAAACAAGTTGAACAAATAATTTCTTTGCGTATGGAATTACACAGATTATCAGAAAACGAGCAGGCATTTGTCGAGTGCTTCTCACGGTTCGTAAACGGTCAGATGGGGTCAGCCGCCAAGGTAGGCAATGCCCTTGCAGATGACCATCGCTATCTTATCAACGAAAAGGGCAAGGTGGTGTTTGCCTTCTTGGAACGCCTTGCCAACGACTATCAAAAAGGTCGTTATGACCAGCGTGACGAGTGGGTGTGCCGATTGGCAGCAGAGGCCATCGAACACCTTGTAGAGAACAGAATGTATTACAGAACACTTAACAACGATTGACTATGGCAAGCAGATTGATTACACCCGTATTGGAGGAGATACTGAAATCCTATCCTCTGTATTCACAGGACGGCAAAGGCAAGGATGCCGTTTGTGTGGCAATATTCTTCATCGGACACGTCCGTTGGTTCGTACTTGAAGGACAGCCGGAAGGTAACGACACCACGTTGTTCACCATCGTATGCGGTCTGCATGAAACGGAGTATGGCTATACCTCCGTCAATGAAATGGAGAGCGTAAAGGTGGATGGCTCCAAATATGGAGTGGACGAGATATTTCAAGTGGAGCAGTTGGACGGCTTCAAGCCGGTGAAACTGAAGAGCATTCCAGACGAGGATTTACAAGCATTCCTTCATAATATGGAATGACCCCAAATTAAATCAGCCGCAGGGACATTACTCCTTGCGGCTGACTATTGTTAGTACCTACTATGAGTAGTAAAGCCTACGATTAGTATATACTACGATACTACTCTCATCTTCGGAAAGCGGACTTGGCAACGTGCTCCTCTTGTACCTCTTCCTTCTGGTACTCCTCCATGTCAAGCAGTTGCTCATACGCAGAGCTGATGTTTGCGTCCATAGAATGGTTGTGGCTGAAAGGGAAGGTATGCTTCACAGAGAGTCCTGCATTGGTCACAGTCCCCACATCCAGGCTATCCTTATCCTTGTTATATTGCAGGTTCAGCAAACCACCATTCGGCATTTGGAATATCGGCATTTTTCGCTGCGCCAATTCCGAAAACTCTTCGGCGGTCATCTCCCTCGCCACAGCCTTCACGTCCTCACTGGCACGTCCTATGCCATAGCGAGTGATATGGTCACGCACTTCTTGCTCCGTATGCTTCAGGAACACCTCATACGTACCGCCGACACTCCCGTTATAGACCACTGCAAAGTCCTTGTCCTCTATTAGCAGGTCATCGCCTCTGTTCTGGCACGGCTTCCTGTAGGTCTGCTCCTCGTCCATGCCGTTCCCGTCATAGTATTCCTTGGCAAGCGTCAGCAGTCCTTGATAGTCACCTTTCTCCTTTAGCTTATCCAGTTCCGATGTGTCATCCGTTGATTGGAGATAGGCGATGGAGGCATAATAGACGTTTTCTTTCGATTGTGAAGGCTCTGTCAGGCTTTTGTACTGGGCAAAAGCCTCCTGATAATTGGTGTCAAGGTCTTTGCCGTGGTCGTAAGGAACAGAGAGTTTCACTTCCAGACCGTTACTCGTCGGCACAGCAATCTTTACAGAGTCCTCCTTCTCATGATGCTGGATATATACAGCAGAACCATTATATGCCAAGACTGCATGGTCGCCGTCATCTATGGATAGATAACTTTTCCCTTGCCCGTTTTCCTGCTCAGCCTTTTTCTCCTGGTCTATCTCCATAGCAATCTTGTCGATATGCTGCGTGAGCATTGAGGTAGCTTTTTTCACATCGAGTAGCGTGGTCTTGATGAACTGCGGCGACTCCTTCAGCGAATCCAGCCAAGACTTCAAATAGGCAGCCGAATCTCCTTTCAGATGCTTTGTCATGCCATACCGCTGAGCGGTCAGCGCAGCCGTCAGTTCTGCCACCAGTTCCTCGCGTGCATACTCTGCCGAGCCGAAGGTAGCGGGCTTGATGCGGTCTAACTGTCCCTCCGCACCCGTGGAGTGTCCCATCTCGTGGAAAAGGTTCGAGTAGAAAGACTCCCCATCCTTGAACTGCCTTTTCTCAGGCATCACAATCTCATTCTTGCTGATGGAGAAATAGGCGGAATCACCGAACATCGGTTTGATGGGACATATCCAACGGTTGTCCGCTATCATCCTATCCACGGGTTCAAAGGCAAACTGCTCGTCCTTCTCTACCTTGGGCATCGAGTATTCCTGTTCCAGTTTCTCCCAAAACTCTGGTCTGACCTCCTTCAGGTTGGTCTGCGCCACATTGAAGACATGGTAAGTCTGAAGCTTTGGATATACATTGTACTTTTCGCGCTCTTCCTGAGAGAGCAGTTTGTAGTCCTCCCACTTGATGTGTTCCTTTGTTTCCTTATTGACCACCGTAAACGTGGTGAGCATCACGGGGAAAGAATGCTCACCTTTCAGTACTGACACACGGGGCTTCTGTTCCTCGTCTTTCTTGCCAGTTTTGTTAAACTGCTGTATGCGGTCGAAGGTACAGAAGCGAGGAATCTTGTAACCCTCCTTCTCGCAATGCAGGAGCAACATCATAGCGTTCATGCCATTATATTCTCGTCCGTTCAGGTTTTTCGGCCATTGCAACGCACCTTCAGTAAACCAGGGCTTTTTCCATCCGTCTTTGCCCGACAGCGACTGAATACGCTCAATCATCATATCGGCAAACAGGTCGAGTGCCTTGTCTTCGGCACTCGGACCTTCCTTAGCATAAGGCTTTCCCATAGTCAATTAACCATTATAGGGCTGCGGAACATATTCGCTCATTTCAGACACTCGGCAGGAGAAGTCCAGTTTGTCATTGAAGACACTGACAGACAATGCCCCTTTGATGTTCGCTTTCACGCCTGGTTGCAGCCATGCCTCGCATTTGCCATCGAATAGGAAGAAACTTACCCAGATGTATTCAAATCCGTCCTGTACTTTCTCTGCGCTGAAAGCGGAGAACTGGCAGTACGGCACACCATTCTTGTCCGTCTTGTCCTCAATGCTCTTGCCCACCTTGCCGCGGAACTCCATCACGCCCTTGATGCAGTCCTCTGCCTCGTCAGGCTGGTGGCTGATGCTGCTTGCCGACAGGTTGAAATAAAGGACATCGCCCCATTTTCTTGGTACCAATACACCGGCTACCTCAATGCGTTCGCCGATGTTGCAGCTGCCCACCTCCGTCAGTGTCCCATCTTTGATGACCGACACCTCGATGGTCTTGTTAATCCCGCTCTTCGCTGGAATGACTACGTTCATGGCAAAGCTCACGAATGCCTTGCCCTCCTTGTTCGTGCGGCAGGTCGCAGCCTTGCTGACCGTTCCGCACACTGTTACATTACATTTGATCATTGCTCGATACTATTTGAATTATACATATCCATCGTCCAAGTGAAATGTCTTAGCAATGACAATAATCTCTTTTCAATCATCATATACTAGCGCACGTATCAGTTCATAGACTATCCACGCTGCTATGATAAGTTGGAAGCCGAGATAGATGATGGCCACGGTCTGACCGAAAAGCCATTGGGTAAGCATGAAGTGTCCTGCCACAGCTACCATACCCACCAGCAATGTACACAGATGACTTGCTATCCTTTTCATTTCCTTTGCAGATTTTGTTGTTGACTCTCAGCCTCCATCCCTTGCTCGAAGTTCTGCGAAGCCTGCTGTGTCGCCACGATGCCTGTCACCATTCCCGCAATCTTCGTCCGTTTGCTTTCTTCCGACAGATTGGCATTGCCCAAAATGAGCGACAGGCGGTTCATCTCCGAGGAGGTCAGTTCACGGTCAATCTTCACCGTACCGCTCTCTGCATGAAGCACAGTCTTGCCGTTCTCACCCACAGTAATGGTGCATTGCCTCATGCCTGGAACAAGCGAGGTCAAATCTACGAGCCGGTTGGCTGCCATGGCAGAGATAAGTCCTTTTTGTCGTTCCTCATCATTGCTGTCAATCTGCGCTGCCAACATCATCAGCGACATGAAGGTGGTCATCGCCATGTCGAGTATAGGGTCATTCGTTCCCGAAATGCCCACGCCGCTGTCCTCCGAGGAAAGGATTTTCTTCATCCAGTCCTCCGACGAAACCTTCTGCTCCTGTGGCGCATTGCTCTTGTATTTTGCCAACAGGTCATTGCCGTTATGCAGGGCCTGTAGCTTGATGTTGCCTTTCTGTCCGATTTCTGCCAGATAAGCGGCTGGATCCATATCCCTTTTTGAGCCGTCAGCCGATACACTCTTCACTCCGAAATGCAGATGCTCGCCAGTGGTTCTGGTGCCGGTATTTCCCGACACCCCCAACTTCTGACTGGCATTAACCACGTCACCTACCTTTACTGCTATGTCAGACAGATGCAGGTAGGAGCATTGCACCTTGCTGCCATCCTCACGGCTGTATTCCACGGTGACGGATTTCCCTCCTGCCGTGTTCGCATTATGGTTCACCGCCACCACCTTGCCGCCGTTCTCCGTGGCCAACACCGCCTCATGGTTCGTCTTGATGTCAATGCCCTTGTGCATCTGCTGCTTGGTGGCATCCATCGGATCCTGGCGATTGCCGAAAGGCGAGGTGATGAAGAGAAACTCCTCTCGCTCCACAGGAAAGGAATACCCGGCAGACTGCGGTACATGGGCAGCAGGCATTTCTCTACGAGGATTATTCTCCACCCCGAACGACCGACCTTCTGCCCGCATCTCAGCCATCACCTCACTGTCATACTTGTCCAGTCCGTTGGCTTCAATGATGCGCTGCAGACTTGCAGCATAACCGCCGCCCGTGGCATAGCCGGCACGCTCAATGCCCTTCGTCCATCCCTTGTAGTCGTCAGGCGACAGCGTGAAGCACTGCGCATAACGCTTGTTCTGCTTCAGGAACTGCGAGTGATGCTCATAACTGTCACCCACGCTTTTGTACTTACAGAATTTCTCGTTGGGCCTATCATCCGTATAGACTCCATACTCTCCGCCATTCTTCAACCACGATGCCGTAGCCTTGATGCCAAAGTGGTTGTTGCATTCGCGCGACAGTTGGCTCTGTCCGTTGCTGCTCTCCAGTATGGCTTGCGCCAAGATGACGGAGGCAGGAATCCCATACATCCGCATCTGTTCTTTGGCTTCCTCCGCATATTGTGCGGCATACGCTGCGTTCTTTCCCATAAGCCTATCTCCTTAGACTGGTGTGTTGTTCTGTTTCTTGACTTTCCTGTGCCATCTGCTTTCCTGTCTCTTTTCCAGGTGACACCATCTCCGTAATTCCACGCTTCGATGATGTTGTCTGCTTCGGCATTTCCAACTGGTCACAGATGGCCACCCGTTCACCAGCACGAATGAGCTTCGGCAGATAGGTGTCGAGGGCATGATATGGGAATCCTGCCATTGCCAACGGCTTGCCTTCATCATCCTTGCGCCCATTGCTCTTTGTCAGCGTAATACCCAATATTTTGGATGCCTTCACCGCATCATCCTTGTAGGTCTCATAGAAGTCACCGCAGCGAAACAAAAGAATGGCATCAGGATGCTTCTTCTTCAAGTCAAGATATTGTTGGACAAGGGGAGAGACAGCAGCCTTGACAGCCTTTTCATCCTTCTTTTCTTCTTTCTTTTCCTCTTGTTTCTTCTCTTCCCTTTGTTCAGAGCTTTTATCTTCCTTAAGTACCACTTCCTTCTGTTCATCATGCTTATCGACAATTGCCGTCTCCGCTTGCTTCACCTCCGTCGCTTCTTCCTGCTTCTCTTGTGTACTTTGCTCGACATTGTTGTCTTTCTGCAATACATCAGCAAACAGCGAGGCGGCAAGGTTCTGCTTGTAGGAATCCCTGTCAGGAGCCACCCACAATCGTTGCCATTGTGACGGACTGACACTTCTCGGCTGCAACTTCTTGCCGTCAATAGTGGCTGCACACAGGCATTCGCCCGATTTGGCACGGAATACTGCCACACGCTGGATGCGGTTCAAATCAACCTCCTGCTCATTACCTCCGAAGATGTCCACCTTCAGGTCGGGTTTCGCCTCTGCCATAGCATAATACTTCTGTGCCAGTTCCTCACGCACACGCTCGATGTTGTCCATCGACTGCTTCAAGGTGGTGAAGAAATGATTGAGGTCTCCTTTGTCGGGATAGACGGCAAAGCCCTCCTTACCTTCGGGCTTGATGTACAATGCCCACCGCTCCTTGTCATCCTTTACCAACTGCACATTGTCGAAACCGATGTCACGGCTGTGGGTTACGGCCTCAGAAGCATCCAACGAGGATAGGTCTTCGATAGACCAGTTGCGCAGTCTTGATACCGTGATTTTCTTGTCGGCGAAATAACTGTCGTCGGGACGGAAGCCCAAGGCTCCGTCGGGATTGTAGAAACGCACGTTGTCATAACCCTCTTTCTGCAAGGCATTGGTGAAGCGTTGCTTGTTCATGCCCTTGATCTCGTTGTTCACCTCCAACGATGCACCCTGTGGCAGCACCACATCGGCGGTCTTGCTGGCATCATCACGCACGATGACCACAGTACGCTGCTCCTCGTTGGGATGCTGCTTGATTTCGTCTGCTACGAAGTAGTGGTTGGGCAACTGCACCTGTATCTGCGCCGTCTCTCGCTGATGCTGGTCGGTGGCATACTCCACCTTTTCACCCAGTTCGGCTTTCTTCAACACCTTCAGCGCACCGTTCACCTCACTCTCGATGGCATCAATCAGACAAGGGTCTTCCTTCAGTTCCCTCGTCCAATAGTCCACCATGCTAAGGCTGTCCTTTGACAGACGGGCAGGCAGTCCCAGTTCGAGCATCTTCACGCCCGAAGCTATCTCAGTGATGAGTCGTTCCTTCTTCACGGCATCCTCCGACGGGGCTTTGCCGTTCTTCATGACCATGCCCTCACGTGCCAACCGCTGCTGATGACCGGTGGCAGACACCAACTGACGCATCATCTCCTGTACATAGTCATTGTAGTGCTCGAAGTCACGCTGCCGTGGCAGGTAGATGACATCCTTCTCGGTGTCGTAGTGCGCCACACCCGTGCCGTCCTGACGTACATTCACGAGGTTGTCCTTCATCTTCTGAAGGAATCCGTTGACGCACCCATGCAGCTGCTTGTCCTCCTTGTCGCCATAACCTCTATCCTCCACCGTGCCATCCTTCTTCAATGCCGTAGTGTAGGCTGTTTCGTTAGCCATAGGCAGTAGCGTCTGGTCGATATTGAACAGCACACGGATCTCACGGTTTTTCACTCCCTTGTACTGCTGTTTGTCCTGTTCCGACAGTTCTGCGTATGCCTCCTTGGTGATGACATCGTCGGGATTGTTGCGGTTGACGTACTTATTCCAATTGTAATACAGGAACGGCACACCTTTCTCATGCTCCCTCACGCTCTCACCCCGTGCCTTCGCTTCGGAGAACTGCGTAAACAGATTGCTCTTGCAACCCTTGGCATCGGAGTCAAGGGCAAGGACAAGGGCATTGAACGGACTGACCGAAAAGCCCTTGGGATAGAGCTTCGGATAGAGTTTGCCGCTTGCATTCAACCAATGTCCCTTGGCATCCACCGCACTCGTCAGTGCCTCAGTGAGCAGCGACACCTGCTTCTCCGCCGTCCGCTTCTCAAATTCTGATTTCTCTTTCATGCTTTTATCTTTTTGTTTATCTCAATCACATTCTATAATTGGCTTACCAAGCCACCGTTCCCGACAATTTTGTTGTCGGGCTTCACTGTATTCCCCTCGGTCGCACCACGCTCTCCCGTGCCTGCTCTTCGTACTGCATTGCTGCCATCTGTCGCATCTGGTCGTTCTTGGCAAGTATGGCGTTAGCCAATGTATTCAGCGGCAATGCCCCCGACTGATGCGCCCCAATCACACTGTCAGGCAGTTGAATGGTACAAGGCACATGGTCAATGTTGGCAACGAGACACCGCCCTTGCAGCATCGGGTTGCTGATACGAGGATTGAGTGGTTCATCAGGATATTGGCGGTACTGAATGCGAGATGCAGCAGGACTAACTGTAGGTGCAATGCCTTCCTGCTGTTTCCTGCCCAGCACCTCATGTCCCGCTTTGTTGAGCAGATTGGCACCTCCCATACCCATCAACAGCATCTTCAGTATAGGATTCTTCACGAACATTCCAGCCACGATAGAGGCCAAAGGAAGGAGGCTATTGTCCATATTCAGCGATTTTGTCTTGCCAGTGAACAGTCCCACCAGTACATCGGGCAGCATCGCCAACACATAACCAAGGTTCTTGCCGATGTCTGAAAAGCCGTTCAGTCCAAAACTCTGCAACAGCCCGTCCCATCCATTTTCGTTTGTTTGTAAGGCTGTTTCCTCCTGCTGGACTACAGATGGTGTTGCCTCTTCAGTCGATGAATCAGGAGTTTCTTTCGGTTCTGCCTTCTTCTCCTTCTCAGCCTCTGCATCCAGTCTCGCCTTAACCTCCAGATACTCGTCTTCCTGTCCAGGCGCAACTATCAAGGGCACATCCTTGTACTTGCCTGTACGTTTGGTTGCTTCGTTTCTCTGAGGGTCAAGGAACGTACCTTTGTTCCAAGGAAAAGAGGTCTGCTCGGTTTGTTTCGTCCAATCCATAAAAGTGATATTGCTCGTGGGAATCTTGTTCTTGAAATGGCTGTTGGTAGCCTTGATATAGCTGTTCTCGTGGTTCTTGATGACTTTTGCCTGTTTGCGGAATGAGGCGAAGACGTTGGTGCCCGTACCGAAAACTCCCTTGCTGATACACTCCTCGACACAGACCTCTTGGCTGCTACCTTTCTTGCTTAGGTGCTCCATGCCGACATTCATCACCATATCGATACCGACAAACTTGGCGAAGGTTGCCCATGAGCCAATCCCTCCCATGGCCACGACATCGGCACCCGCTCCGGCTGCCCATCCCGCTGCCTTCTCTGTTCGAGAGGGCTTATAGGCTGCCTCTCCTTTGGCTTCTATCTCTGCGGCAAGGGGTGACTTGTTCAGTTCGTAGGGCAGACCGAACAGACTGCTTTGTGCCGCCTTGCGGATGATATAGTCGGCAGAAGATGTTGGCATACGGTCTTTCACCATTTTTTCTATCATCAGCTGCTCCATGCGGTGATCGATATAGGCGTATGCCAAATCACAACCGAGTTGTTTAGAGAGTGCATCGTACCGCTCTCGTCCTATCTCCGTCACCACCGCCTTGCGCCATTCCTCAGCCATCACGGCAAGGTCACGCTGCATATCCTTGTTGCCGACAATAGCCTCCTTGCACATCGCCAGATAGTCTTCGGTGGTCTTGCTGTTCCACTTGCCTGTAATCTTCAGCGTGGCGTATGGGTCATCACCAGGCATATTGGCAGTGGCCAATGAGCGTAGGATGCCAGCCGTACTGTTGGAGTAGGCTCGCATCTCGTCTGCCTGTCTGTTGGACAAGTCCCGTTGCACCCTGCCCATCACGGGGGCAAGGTGACACCCGAAGTAGTCGCCCATCAGACGCTCTATCTCTGCGAATCGCTGACTGTTCTTAACTGCCATATACCTTGTTTATATATTATACTGCTGTAATATCTGTTCCTTTGTCTGCTCGATGGCATTGTGATATATCTCCATCTGCTTAGGATAGTGTTCCTCCAACCATGCGTCCTTGTCCACTTGGCAGTGGATGAACTGCACGGCCATACGTTCCTCAATCTCCACGGAGGGTTCCCCCTCTTCCTTACCATTGAACCATGCCTTTGTCCACCATCTCACGCCAGCCCGGTCGGGATAGACGCTCACTATCCTCGGAATGTCGAAGCTCTGGATATCCACGTCCAAGTCGGCAAGAGGGTCGATGATGCCGTCATGCGTCAGGGCTTGCTCTTGGAGTTTTTTTTTAACACCTCGTCCATCGTGGAGAGATATACCTGATGTCGCATGGCAAGATAGTTGAGAAAGTCGGCAATGAGCAGGTTCTGCACCTTAGTCGCCAAAGGCATACAGCGGTTGCCGATGCCCAAGGGATTAGCCATGCTCGGCATGGTCTCGTAGAAATAATGCTTGCTCGCTCCCAACGAGAAGATGTTTCTCAACGACTGCTCCGTATGTTCGGGCAGAGAGTATGCTCCTTGTTGAAGGTCCTCGAAGTAGGAGGGAAGGAAGCGGAGCATCAATGCCTCTATCTCCTGACGGTCGGTGTCGTAGGGTGAAGGGATGTTCATGTCCAGTTCATTGATGCCCATTTGGGAATTGTGCTCCAATGCCTTGATATTGCCGTAGAGCATGGTGAGGAACTCCAACGGATTGATTTCCTCTCCGTCAAACCTCACCTCCATGTGCAGCAGGTCGCCACTGATGGCGATGGTCTGACCGGCCTTGACGCTTTGGGAGAAGTTGGCGAAGACATTGGAGAGATGCCTGTAAGTCACTTCGTATTTGCCGTAGCGGATGGTCTGGTAGATGCCATGCTCCGCGTCCGACCCAATGGCAGAGACGGTTCCCGTTGCCACCGCCGACAGCAGGTAATGGTTCACTGAGAAGTCTATGCCGTGATGGAAGAATGTTTCTCCCGTCACGGGATTTTTCTGCTCTCCGTAACCCAAGGACATCTGCACGTCCTGCTTTATAGGCTCCTCAAACGGCATACAGTAGCCGCTCGATGAGCGCAGTATCATTTCTTCTGTATATCTCATATCACTGTATATTGGTTATCGTTTCATCCCTCTGCTTTGGGTCTCTGCTTCTTTCATGTTCTGCCCATGTGAAGACGTACCGCCTCTGTTAGGCAGAGTTTGCGCCACCTTAGAATTGTTCCCGATGATCATCGCTCCAAGCAGGGCACCCGCAATCTTGCTCATCCAACCAAAGCGTCCGAATACCATGAAGGCGGCAGCCACCAGTCCGACGATGCTCATACCCGACACGTTGCCCTTGCCGATATTGCCAAAGAGATTGCCTATCATGTCGCATCCTACGCCTCCGAACATATTCCTAAAGAAATCACTGATGCCGCTGAACTGGGTGTCCATCTTTCCGGCTACAGTGTTCACCGCATCAACGGCTTCACCAGCCTTGCCCGTCAGACGTTGCACATCGTTGGCGGTTTGTGCCACCGCTTCCGTGGCATTCTCGCCGATGACAGCATCACCTACGATGCGTGCCACGCTCTTGTCTGTGGTCAGCTTCTCCCATGTCACATAGCCTGCGGCACTACCCACTGCGGCCGTCTGCATAGCCTTGCCGGCTCCCATAAGGGTGCGTTGCGGGTGGAGTGCCGCACTGCCTAAGGTCTTTCCAGTTACTCCGATGACATGGCCAGTACCTCGTGCCGCCTTGCCACCATATTTCAATAATGAACTCCAAAATCCCATATCTTATCGTTTTTTAATCACGGTTTGACTTCGTCTTCTTCTGTCACGACTCGGCATAGCTCGAACAAGTTCGGCTCTGCTCTCGCTGCTCCATCAGTTTACGTTCTTGCCCACCTGCTTCCACCGCCTCTTGGCAGCCGCTGCTATCTCGGCTTTGTTCGCTTTGGTGGGTCTTGCCCCTTCGTCTATCTCCATCCAAACATCGCCCATGGTGGTGTATTTCACCGCCCTCGTCAGTCGCTTCAACTGCTTGTTCATCTTCTTCAGTTTGGGTCGGATGCCGAAGACTATCTCCACACGCTCCTTCTCGGTCATCTTGTTGCCCGACAGGCATACCGTGCGTATGTCATTAACTATCTCGATGCTGTTCATAATCAGCTCGCGGTATATCTTGTTGCGCTTGGCTGACAGGGCTACGGCAAGTCCGTTGGCAGGATGGGCATCCAACTGCGCCACCAATCCACCCATATTGTCCACCAACTGACCTATCTCGTGATAGAAACCATATATCTGTGCGGCATAGCTGACGATGGAACGGAAGGAGTCCAGATAGTTGTTGAACTCCCGCTGCAGGTCGGTAGTGGCTTCCACTTCCTCCTTGGTCCAGATATGGCCGGTGGATTGTAGCAGCATCACTTTCTCCTGATTCTTCAGTTCTTTCTCCGCCTTGTTGGTGTACATCAGAATCATCCCCGCAAGAGTCGGGTCGTTCTGCGCCCGCACTCCTGCAAAAGATGATATAAACATAAAAATGGCAATTGATATGAAATACTTCATGACTGATTCCTTTATCGTTAATCACTGATGGTCATACGTCCTGCTCTGCGCCATCTGCTAAGGGCTTGGGTGGCTATCTCTCCATTGCTTCGGTCTATCATCCCTGCCGTCACGCCGTTCCACACATCGGTCATGGTGTAATATCGTATAGACAGATAAAGACGATGCAGCTTCTTGCTGAAGGCACTCAGCTTGTCGTTCAGTGCCCACAGCGTCTTGCTCCTTTCCGCACCAGTCAGCATGTTCTCTTTGCCTCCTTTGGCGACTGCATCTTTCAGCAGTGTGAAGACGGACACCAATTCCGTGGCGGTCTCCATATACAGGTTGTTCATCGAGAGGGTGGCAACGATGCCTTGCGGATTATTGTTGATGGCCTTGCGCATCTTACACAAGGTGATGAATATCTTCACTCCATCGTCGTACAGATAGGTACAGGCTTTGAGGGAAGAGGCATAACCACTGGCGGTTTTCAGATAACTGTTGTACTTCTTCTCCCATTCGTGTATCTTGGTGAACTCTGCGGCGATGGTATTCTGCAACAGGGCAGTCTTGGTCTGACCTTTGATTTCCTTCTCTATCTCACCGTTGATGGCTTCGTTGCCCTCTGCTAATGCCATCCATTCCAAAGGGTTGGCAGTCACAATCTGTGCATGGGCTGACGGCACGCTCAGTACCAATGCCACGACAATGAACCAAATCTTATCTATTCGTAATCTCATATACGCCCTTTCTTCGTTTGTTCGTTTCTACTCTTGTTCGTATCACACTCACCACGTCATAGCTGTTGCTGATGCCGGTCATTTCCAGTTTCGGTGTCGTTCTATCCATCGACAACACGGTCACGCTTTTCAGTCCGCATAACTGTTGTATCAATGTCTGATGCTCGGCAAAGTCCACCACTCGGTACAACTCCATGTAGTTCACGCTCCGCTGAAACACTCCGTGCTCACAGATGAGTTGCTCGCTCCCGATATGGTAGCGGATACTCCTCAGATAGATGAATCGGTAGAGTAAACAGAGGGAGAACAGGAGGCTGAAGACAAGCAACAGGGTACTATATGCACAACCGGGCAATCCTCCGATTAGGAGCATTGCCACGCACAACAGCAACAGAGGCAGTTCGTTGATGAAAAACTGTCCGATGCTGGGGCACAAGGTGATGATGCTATTATCTTCTTGTCTCATACGCTTCTATGATATGTGTTCTTTTCTTCTTTTTCCCTTTGTTTCTCTGCCTTGCCGGCTGCGATAAACTCGGCATAGTCGAAGGTATCTGGTTCGCCCTTGGCAATCAGTTCTGCTGATTTCTTGTTGAGCAGCGCATCGTTCCAGTCCTTGTAGCAACCCAATGGATGATAGGCTTGCACATGCTCGTGACGGAAGCCCATCTCTGCTGCCACCTTCCTGAAGTTTGCAACAAACTGCCGCCCTGCATCGTCCTTGTCAAAACCCAAATAGTGCCGTGCGTTGGGAGTAACGGACAGAAGTCCTCGCATCTGTCCCTCGGTGGGTGTGCCGCCCGTAGATACATACACCATCTTTACAGGATTTATCTGATACTCTGCCATGGCATCGTAGGCACTCTCAAACCATACAATTTCGCTTGCTTTATCCAACGGCTCGCCCGTGAGGTTGGCAATCCACAGTCCTTCACTGCTGTTGCTTCCTTCTGCCTTGCCCTTGTAACCGCCGCTACCGTCCATCTTCGGTCGTCCTCGTTCCTCAAAGCCCACAGTCTTGTCGGGTGTCTTGGGCAGTACAAGCGGAAAGGCAAGGTTGGCAAAGGTAAGTCCATCCGTCCGATGCTTAGTAGCCAGACAGAAATGCCGATGAAAAGCATACTGCGTATAGAGGTCGATGCCTCGGAACTTAAAATAGGGATAAAACCTTTTCTGCGTTTCCCTGTCCTGCGGATTGAACTTGTGGATGTCGTAGTCATTCAGGTTGAATGGCTTTCCGTCCTTTCTTGGTTCTGTAATCTTCGATGGTCTGTCCTCTATGGGTTGGTTGAGCAGTCGGTTGCAGACGAGGTTGACGAGTCGGTCAGGAGACATTCCCACCTTGTTCTCTGAAAACATTTCTGGATGCTCCTTGATGAACGAAATGACATTATACACCTTCTGCTGCGGTGGTTGGAAGCAACATTTCCCATTCTGCGTGACAATGAACTTATCACCACGCACCCGTCTGCCCTCACTGTCAGTACGCACATACGACGGATAACGCAAGCCATCTCTCTTGTTCAGATGATACCCTGCGTCCACCAGTACTTCCTGTATGCTCAACCTGTCCAGAAAGTCATCGTATGTCAGTTCACTACTCATTATAAATTATAAATTGTAAATTATACATTGTTAATATCCTCTCCTTATCTCCGTGGCAACATGATTTGCTTCTGCCTCAAAGTACCTTGCCGCAATCTCCTGTGGCGAATCCACTCCCGGTTTGAAGTAAGGACGTGGACCGCCATGATGCTCTGCATAGAACTCCGGGGCTGGATGGTGATGATGGTGGCTTATGTCATGCGCCACCTCTGCTGTAACGACTGCTCCTGCCGTCAGAGCCGCCAATATCTTCGTGCCCAGTCCGGCGTTGGTTTCGGGGCGTGTCTTCATATCCACTTCACTGAAAACCTTGGAGAAGAGTTTCATGCGATGGTAGTCATCCACCGCCAAGAACTTGTCGTAGTCCTTCTGCTTGATTTCGTGCGTGATGGCTTCTCCATTGATAATGGCGGTCATGCGATACTTATCTTCGCCTTTCTTATCTCCCTCCATCGGAGGCACTTTCTCCACCATGATGTCACCGACTTTCACTTCACGCCCATGCGCTCCCTCACGATACCAACCCTTGTTCTCATTAATCAAGGCAAGGTCTTCACCTCTCACCATGGCATCGCCTTGCAACACGTCACGTCTGACAGTCTCGTCCTCTTCCAACGGAAGCAACCGTTCCTCGTCTTGTTGCTGACGCTGCTGCAACTCCTGTTCAAGTTCGGGATGCAGATGCAGGTCGATGCGCTCCTTGCTATTCAGTGTGTCCATCAGGATTTTGTCAGCAAAGTCGTCCTTGATGATGCCATTCAGCAGTTCCAAGCGTTGAACGACGGGCACTTCCTTGATGGAGTTGGAGGTGAGTTTCTTCAGTTCCTCATCTGTCAGGTCATACACCATGTCGGCATTGACGCTGTTCGACTGAATGGTCAGCGTCTTCGCATTCTCATCAATGATGATGCCATGCGATGCCAGACACTCCTGCCACTTCTCATTGGTGAAATAGACAGGCGAGGTAATCAGTTCCTTATAAGGCTTGGCTGGCTCCGTGCTTCTCGTGCGGCTGATGGAAGGCATTATGATTCCCTCCAAATCTTTCAGCACATCCTGTTGCTGAGGGCTATAACTCTGTTGCTGTCCCTTATAATAGAACCCATAACCGCCGCTCTGCAATTCGCCAGGCTTCATTCTGCCGTCCCAACGTTCAGGCACAATCGGGGCTTCGGGGAAGAACAATCGTCCTCCAACTCTGCGAAGATGGAATCCCTCCTGACTGCGTGGTGTCCAACCTAAAAAGGGTGGTGGCATATCGATGCGCCCCATCCGTCCATACTCGCCGATACCAACACGATAGCCGTGCAGCCCCATAGCTACACGACCGTTGGCATTGCGTGCATGAACGAAGTTCTTGGGCATATAGAAGTCGTTGCCCACAATGCCCGTAAAGGTATTGTAGGCTAACTTGTTGGCATGATTCGTACCCCAGTCGGTCAGAGCCAACATCTGCTTCTCGGTGATGTTATAGGTAAGCAGCGGACTGTCATGCCCTTGCACCACAAGCTGATAGCCGCTGCCATTACTCACCACATGAGCCTGCATACCATTGCGCATGAGCAAGTCACGCATCTCTGGTTGCAGGTCCATCTGTTGGGGATTCGTATTCTTTCTTATCGCCATACTTATTCTTCACTCTTCATTCTTCACTCTTCATTTATCATGCTTCACCGTTCTCTATTGCCTTCTCCAGTTCCTCATCTTTGTGATGGACAAACTGCTCCGCACTCTCTTCACAAATGCAGAGTCCGTTGTTCAGACAATAGCTCTCATATTCTTCCTGCCATTCAGCAGAATGATGGTTGACATACTCCAACCAACCGTACTCGCCGCTCTGTATCTTCTCGACGAGCACATCCTCTGGATAATATTTATTTGATGCCATATACTTATTATATTATGTGTAGATTATTTGTGCATGGAAAAAGAGGCGCGGTTGCGCTCTCCATTCTTCTTCTGCTCATTCCAAAGTTCTTCCGTGTATTCCTCTTCAGGCACATAGTCAAGATTACCGTCATCGCCCATTACCCAACAGCCATAGCACCCGAAGGTGTATTTGTCCCACTCTCGCTTGGTGTTCTCCTTCCACTTCTGACTGTCGCCTTGATTAATCCTTATGCCGGTCTTATCGTTCAGGTCAATACCCACCGTCACCTGTTCGTCCTCCATGATGAGCGTGAGCGGCTCACCCTTCTGCATCACGGTCAGTTCTGCCGAACTCAGTTTCAGTTCATCCTTCAGCACCTCCAAGTTGCGCCCGATGACAGGCGTAGGTACCGACATCACCTGATTGGTCTCCGTGTCAATCTGCACGAAAGCCTTGCTGCTCCTGCCATCAGCATCCTTAACATCGGCAAGGATAGCCTTTCCAGCCAGCAAGTCCTCCTGCTGTTCCTGAGTAAAAGCCTCCAATGGTGATTTCTCCAACTGCGGATAGAAGACCACATCCACCTTGCCGTCCTCCATACGGACCAACGCAAATCGGGTGCGGCTCTTCAATGTCTCGCCCTCATCATTATTCACCTGAATGGGCAGCAACGGTGAACGTCGTCCCTGACCAATATCTTCCAACGCCCACATGGGCAGGTCTTCAATCTTCTCTTGTGTGAGACCAAAACGAGCCAGTGTCTGATAAGGCACCTCGCTCTCTTCAAATCGTACTTGCTTCATACTTTAACTTTGAATTTGAAATTAAACTCATGCAAAGTTATATACCTATTCAGAGACAAGCAGAATTGCATAAGATAATGCGTGTTATTTTTGACGATTATTATTATTTGAGTTTGATTTCTGCTCAAAAATCAAACTCGATTGCTATATTATGTTACAATCTTCTTGTCTTCCCTTTGTTCTTTATGCCAGTCAAAGAATTGCTTGTTACTTTTGCACCATGAAACGATTTCTACTCATCACAATAGCAGCAATATTCTGTTCATCAGCAACAGTATGCGCTCAGTTCAATACCGTCACACAGACTAAGGTACACCGCAAGGCTGTGCCAAAAACGACGCAGTCCGCAACATCCGAACAACTGCCTCCGTGCTCGCCGCATCAGCGGCGAGACTCTCTTGCCTTTGCCCCATTACAAACCCAAACGGAGCAGACCGACCGCCACACGGCACTTGTCAGTCCACTCCGTCATATCTCTGTCACCAGCCCTTTCGGCTACCGCAGAGACCCATTTACAAAAAGAAAAGCCCTACACAACGGGCTTGATTTGAAGGCAAATTACGAACCCACATACGCCATGATGCACGGCGAGGTCATCAAGGTAGGCAAGGACAAACGTTCAGGCCTCTATGTCACCCTCCGTCACGGCGACTTCACCGTCAGCTATTGCCACCTCTCCCAAACTCTCGTCACCAAAGGCACCCACGTCCGTCCCGGCATCATCATCGCGCTGACAGGCAACAGTGGTCGCAGTACTGGTCCCCACCTGCACCTCACACTCAAAGACACAAAAAAAGGACGAGCCATCGACCCGTCCATTCTTCTCAATCTTATCAAGCATCCACTCTAATAGAACGCCTTGTCTTTTGTCGTTCACATCACCCCTTCCGCATTGCAATAATGTCTTAAATATCTAATCCTCAACAATTTCTATTCTTGAAAAACAAGTGTTTTATTCACGAATATAATATGATTTCGTGAAAGATGTCATAAGATGATACTAATATCTATGCTATTTGTCAATAAAGAACCCGTTTCTATGCAGATATTCTGAAACGGTTAGTGTTCCAATCCCTATCTGCTCACACAACAAAGGAAGTTTCTTGAACAACTTACCGTCATTCTGCTGCCTTGTTTCCTCCGTCATTACTTGCATCTCTTCCAGATGGATAGCGTCCGAGTGTCGTACATTCAGTGCATAAATGATAATCTTAGCATCACCTGTTTTAAGGTATTCTTCCTTTTGCTCTATGTATTCTTCTTCAGTCAGTTCCTGCTTCTTCAGTCTTACACAGAAATTGTTGTCTATCATGTTGCTGAATCTCTCTGGGGCACATGGAAATAGATCCTTTGTCGGAATGACCAATTTCTTGTCTTTGAGGAAAGGCATCTTTTCAACTGCAATTCCTTTGGAGGTGCGTTTTGATTCATCCAGAATCACATCAAGTAGCATCAAATCCTTGCGGGAGAACGCCTCTTCCAGGAATGAGTACAACTGTCCGTCCTTATCCAAGGGAAGATAATTCTTGGCAATCATCACCAATGAGCATGTATCAACAACTATCGCCATAACTCCCTCTCAAAATTTGCTGGTTTGACATTGAGTCTCGAACAGAAAGTGGTCTCGTTGACCACTCCATTGAAATAGGCATATTGCATGGTTTTCAAGAATAGCGGAGAAATGATGGGCTTTGGTGTTCGCCCGCCTCTCTTCTCAGAGTTTTTCAACTTTTCCTGTTCCTCTCTTCTTCTGTATTCCTCTGCCAATTCACTCTTGACATTGCTGTAGCTCGAATAGCTGATTTTCCTGTCGATATACATCCTTGTATATAAGGCAAGACGGCTAATGTGCGTCCGTGCACTGATAGCCTTGAAGAGGTCAATGCAGTAGTCGTTACGGGAATCTACACATGCTATGTTAGCAAGTGTTTCTGCTTCTTGTCCCATAATGAACTGATATGCAAAATCATTGCACCATCTTTCGACATCACTGTATGAAGTCTGTGCCGAGATGTCCATCATGTCCACCGACTCCACTTCTTCAATCCCCAATAGACAATGCCCCAATTCATGCGCCAGAGTGAATATTTCTCGCTTGTAATGCTTATGATGCTTAAGCACTATCACATTGGGCTTAAGGTAAAAACCGTCAATGTTGGTTTTCTCTTTCTTGTTCCATGTCTCTATGTATTCAAAGACAAAAATGCCATGATCGGCGATTTTTTCTATCATCTTCACAAGAAACTGCCTATGATTGACAGTTTCCCCGGGATAAAAAAAATCTCTTGCACGTACGGCTACTGTCTTAGGGTCATCTTGTAGGGTGTAGTGTTCTATGTCAAACTTCACATCCAGTTGCGACAGTTTGTTGTATGCATCCAAAGCGTTTTTCAGACTCTCGAATCGGTTTACAGTACGGATCGACTCCAAGTTCAGCTCTGTTCCGAATGAGGTCTTGCGGAAGAAGATACTGCTGCTTGCATTGGTTGACAACTTAGAATAGTCTTGAAAGAAACTGACTTCTTTGTCGAATATCTCACCTATACGCTTCAACACCCCCAAATCAATAGAATCTCCACTGATGTCTGCGGCTCCTGTTATCCGTTTCCTGCCTTTGTTCAGAAGAGACAACAAGTCATCCACCGACATCTTGTATAATGCCAGCAGGTATTCTAAACGTTTCTTGTTAATCTCTACTTTCATATCAGCCTCGATTGAACTATTGTTGTTTTGATGCAAATGCTTAGGCACAATTTTGCGTTGCAAAATTACACATTTTCACTTAAATGGGCGAATTTTCATGCTGAATATCACTGGAATTTATGTTTATTTTGCTAAATCGCTACATTTCGCCACCAAAAAGACACAAAAATAGGACGAATCATCGACCCGTCCTTTTGTTTTTAGCCTTTTTCGTTCTAACCACAGCCTGCAATGTTATTCATCAACTGGTTCATCACTCGCATGTCTCATTTCGTAAACTGTCCATAAGGCTAACACACATTCAATGGCTATCACGGTAATGGCCGCAGTCATGCCCCACCAGTGGGCAATAAGCATAAAGATGCCAGCCTCAATGCACAACGCAAAGAGGATGGTAACAATAAGTGATAATATTCTATTCATTCTACGGTAACTGATTTAGCAAGGTTTCTTGGCTGGTCAACATTCCTATCCTTGTTGATGGCGATGTAATAGGCCAGCAACTGCAATGGGACGGAAACAACGAGAGGTGTAAGGCATTCGGGTACGTCGGGCACTTCAAGGCAATGGTCGGCGATGTCCTTCATTGCGTCATTGCCCTTGGTAATGATGGCGACAACCGTACCGCCACGCGCCTTCACCTGCCTTACATTACTGATTATCTTGTCATACAGCGAGTCCGTTGGAGCAATGACCACCGTGGGCATCTCGCTATCTACAAGTGCAATCGGTCCATGCTTCATTTCCGCAGCAGGATAACCCTCCGCATGGATATAGGATATTTCTTTCAGCTTCAACGCACCTTCAAGGGCGGTGGGGTAGTTGTACCCACGACCGAGATAAAGGAAGTTGCGGGCATAGGTGTATATCTTCGACAAGTTCTTGATTTTGTCAGCAAGTCCCAACACATCTTTTATATACCTTAATTCCGCAACACTATTATAAATATAACTTTTTAAGTACCTGAGCAACAAAAAGTTGCTCAGGATTTTGTCATGTCAGATTTTTCACCTATCTTAGTGTTGCAAATCAAAATATGTATCAAACCCGACAGACATGGCAAAGAAAGCAATAAAATCTGAGAAACTCACTCCTTTTGGAGGAATATTTGCAATGATGGAGCAATTTGACTCCACATTGTCATATGTAATTGACACAACCCTCGGTCTAAGATGCAGGCTGTATGGTTATCAATACAGCGAAATCATCCGTTCTCTCATGAGCATCTACTTCTGTGGCGGCTCATGTATTGAGGATGTCACAACTCATTTGATGCCCCATCTCTCGCTTCATCCGACACTTCGTACCTGCAGCTCTGACACTATCCTCAGAGCGATAAAGGAACTGACGCAGGAGAACATTTCATACACGTCAGATACGGGTAAGAACTACGATTTCAATACGGCTGACACCCTCAATACCTTACTGCTCAATTGTATGTGTGCAGCTGGTCAGCTGAAAGAGGGTGAGATGTATGATGTTGATTTCGACCACCAGTTCATAGAAACAGAGAAATATGATGCAAAGCATACATACAAGAAGTTCCTTGGTTATCGACCAGGTGTGGCGGTTATTGGAGATTTGATTGTCGGCATTGAGAACAGCGACGGCAACACAAACGTCCGTTTCCATCAGAAGGACACGCTGAAGAGATTCTTCGAAAGGTTTGAACAGAACAATCTTGTTATCAATCGTTTCAGAGCTGATTGCGGCTCGTGCTCTGAAGAGATCGTGGAAGAGGTTGCCACCCACTGCAAGACCTTCTATATCCGTGCCAACCGCTGTAGTTCGCTCTACAATGACCTCTTCGCTCTCAGAGGCTGGAAGAGGGGAGAAATCAACGGCATTGAGTTTGAGCTGAATTCCATTCTTGTAGAGAAGTGGAAAGGCAAGACATACCGGCTTGTGATTCAAAGGCGGAAACGGATGGACGGTGAGCTTGACCTCTGGGAAGGAGAATACACATACCGCTGCATCCTGACCAACGACTACGAGCCTTCCGTAAGAGAGATTGTCGAGTTCTATAACCTCCGCGGAGGAAAGGAGCGCATCTTCGATGACATGAACAATGGTTTCGGATGGTCCAGATTGCCCAAATCCTTCATGGCAGAGAACACAGTGTTCCTTCTTCTTACAGCACTTATCCGTAACTTCTACAAGGTCATTATCCAAAGACTTGACGTAAAGAGGTTCGGACCCAATAAAACAAGTCGCATAAAAGCGTTTGTCTTCAGATTTGTCTCTGTACCAGCCAAATGGATCAGAACATCAAGGTGGTATGTGCTGAATATCTATACCTGTAATAATGCTTACGCAGATGTATTCCAGACTGATTTTGGATGACGACTACAACTTATGGGTATGATACTGCGTATTGTCTCAAGTCGCATTGTGGGGTAAGGGGGTATTGTAGGCAGAAGTGGGTATTTCAGCCTCAATTTATCTAATAATTCAGTAATGAGAGAACGTGTACACGTAAATAGGACGATGAAGGACTTAGTTGCGGATTTGAGGCTTATGAAAAGCGTATTGCTTTCTCAATACATGCCGTTCCTCTTCGCTCAGCGACAGGAAATAGGCTTTCCATCCCGGACAGAAATTGATGTGCCATCGCCAAAAACGACCCAACAATGACTTGGGTGAACGGTCGTATCGCCGCCTCAGTGGGCACTGCTGACAGTTATGTTTCTTTTCCAATACTTTATCTATTTATCTTTCGTAAAACTCTCGTGGCAAAAATAAGGATTATTTTCAGTGATCAAGCACACAGTTCATTAAAAAAGAGAGGATTTGCTAAGATTCAGAATAACGACGAGCCATCGACCCCAACGGGAGTCGAACTTCAAGTAACCGCACATGATACAATGTGCGGGTCGAAGTGCCTTCCCAATCCACGACCCCAACGGAGGTCGAACCTTTCTACAGATTATATGGTTCGACCCCGTTGGGGTCGGATGTATAGGAGTCATCTGGCCATCCGCAAGTCTTTGACATTGCGGTTAACGGGGGTGAGACCCTTTTCAGGGTCTGTTTGTTTGCACACCTTCATTCTACATAAACGGCTAAATTCAAATATTAAAAGCGTTTACATATTGCAACGTATTTATCTGTTATGCTCCTATTAAATTGTTCTATATCCTTATACTTTTCAACTAAATCCTTTATCACAGGCGCATTTAAATCGACGTTTAGGGTATATTGAACAAAAGCACGTAGCATCTCATAATTATAATTTACTCAAGTTTCGGATTTAGGTTGAGAGGATAGATTTGGGCATAAAAAAGGCTTTGAGGATTTCCGTATGTCACGGAAATTTAGTAATTTAGAGGTGCCCAAACAACTAATTACAATCACTCAAAGCCATGAGCAAAATTACAAAAATTCCATCGGAGATCCGCAACTTTTTCACGGGAAAACGAATCAATCCCGCATTTTCCAAGTTTATGACCCTCCTTGAGGGGATGAGGATTTCAGACAAAGATCTCGGAGGGAAAAAACGTGAGAACTGTCAGCTTACCAACCTTCAACTTTTCCAGATCATATTGATTCTGCCGTTTATGGCCGTCCCGGGTTTTTCTCATTATGCCGGATCGTCAATCTCGAAACTGTTCGGGGGTAAGAAGGACCTACTCTATTCGTTTATGGCCAAGGACAATATAGACTAGCAACATCATCTGGCACATCGCCTGTCATCTCATCAAGGCCGTGACCATAAGGAAAGACTATCAAAAGAGCCATCTTCCGGCAGTGCTTATTGTGGATGATTCCGACCTGCCGAAGACCGGATTGAGGATGGAGTGTATTGGCAAGATATTCTCGCACGTGTTTCAGCGGTGCATTCTCGGCTACAAGCTGCTGGCCCTGTGCTGGAGCGACGGCCGCTCTCAATTTGTCGTGGACTTCTCGATTCACGGCGAGAGAGGGAAGGTCGATGGCAAGGAACAAGGTCTTACGGCCCGGCAGCGCGAGAGGCGCTACAACCGCAAGCGTGACAGAGACTGCCAGACCGAAAAACGCAAGGAAGAGTATTTCGTATCCAAGCTTGAGCGCCTGAAGAGCATGGTGAAGAGACCATTGGAGGATTGTTCGCCGATATATATGAAGGCGTACACGAGCTCACCGTCGTGGAAAAGATCTGGTCAATCATTATTGATGTAATAGCAATCGTGGCTGAGATTTTTACCATTGACGAGAACGAATTGATGGAGCAAATTATACGGGATAACCGCAGGTTCAAGGCCATGCAACTGATCGCTCAGACTGCATAAAACCTAAATCCGAAACTTGAGTAAAATACATAACTGTAATAATCTACTACTAATCTAAAATAAAGCGATTATAAGCTATCCTTTTCCCTGTGTTTGTTTTAAAGTTTTCACCTATACACTTTTTTATCTTTTCCTGTTCTTTTTCTTTATCCATAACCATTAAATTTTCAAGCAAATCAGCTTCCCATTGTATTTGAAAATCAAGTCCATTAATTTTAGATGGAGTATGGTGGTTGCCTATTATAAAGCATATTCTATCAATATTTTTGTTATAGCCTACCTTTTTTAATATTTCTTTCGCTACTGCTGGTCCTTCCTTTTCTTGATAGACACCATCAATAGAACCGTATTTTTTTTGTGCTTCAACCGCACCAATATCATGTAGTATAGCAGTAATACTGATGAATTCTTTTTCTTCCTCTCCGATATTTTCTCCGTTCATTATATCTTCTGCATTTTTCAAAACTTTAAGAGTATGCTCTATGCCAAAAGGTATTTCTTTGAATACTTCTTTCATCTCTATAATAATTTTTTCTTTAAACATAAATTGCCTCTATTTATTCTTTATAGGTGTTTTAGTTCTATCTATCCATTTTTTTATTGGCCGATACAATCAGCATCATGGGACGGCGCATTTCATCCTGCATCCCCGGAATATCCATCATGTTTTCCGGCGGCTGTGGCTCCACAATCTGATTTATTATAAAACCATTTGAAAGCAGCGTATTTAGATATGTGGTCAGTGTTCTATGATATTTTGTAACCTTTTCTCCCAAAAATACAGCTGTCCGTTTGCCCTCATAATAATAATTATCCACTGGAAAATGCAGTATTTCTCCTTTTTCGTTATAATGCCAGTCTTGTGTTCCATAGGCAGTAAAAACAGGATGTTCAACCGTAAAAACTAGCTTACCACCAGACTTCAGTATTCTATATATCTTTTTTACTAAAATCTCATAATCTGCTACATAGTGAAACGCAAGTGAACTTAATATTACATCAAAACTCTCCTCTGGGAATTCCACATCTTCTATAGCACAGCATTTATATTCAACCTGTGGAAAATGTGTTTTTTCTTTGGCTACCTCGAGCATTTTATGAGAAATATCAACACCTACAACAGAAGAAGCACCGTGTTCCATCGCATAAATACAGTGCCATCCATAGCCGCATCCTAAATCAAGCACACGCTTATCTTTAAAATCCGGCAGCAGCTTTCTCAATGTTTCCCATTCTCCTGCACCGGCTAGTCCCTGCTGTGAGCGACTCATTTGACTGTATTTTTGAAAAAATATATTATCATCATATTTGTTTTCTTTCATCTGAATTCCCCTTGTTTAAAAAGTTATTTATCTCCGTTGCAATTTTCTTCACTTCTTTATAAGGCTTCCCGGTCATATCATAGCATTCAAAAAGTGAAAGACCGAGTAATTCAAAAATATGATTAACCCTTTGGCGTATTTTTCAGGTTTATATTAAAAAGTTTCAAGCAGTTTTATAGCTTTCTTTTCGCCTATTCGAACGTGGTGGAAAGTACGCGAACATAAATTCCCGCGCCCCTATGCGCACGCAGTGCGCTCACGTGCCGAAGGCACATATCGCGCCAGAGGCATATCGCACGCGAATGAAATGTAGCGTATATCGCAAATCCGTGAGGATTTATATCGCTTTAGTTTGTCTGCTTCGTCAGACAAACTAAACTTTCCACGTGGCTGGAGAGGACAGAATGAATGTCATTTGAGTACGTCCGTTCTCGGAAACATATCCACTTCGCTTTTGGCACTATCGGTATACGGGAACATATCCAATCTCTCTCAGGAATGTATACCATACTTTTAAAAGGCAGAATAGCATTTTAACTAATGCTACCCTACCTATAACTAAACATTTACAGTTGCATGTGGCCTATTGTTTTTAGCCGTTAAATATTTTATAACTATTAAATAGCGATACAAATTGTTCGAAACTAATATTGTTTATATCATATATTCTCGCATATTTTAAAGCTTTATTAAATTGATTTTTTGTAAACAGTTTTTCATACTCTTTGTTAACCCATTTCATTACAAAAGTTTCATATTTTTTTCTCTCTTTAAATGCCATTTTTGCTGGCTTTCTTTTTAATACAATTAATGCGCTATCCACTTTAGGTTTTGGATGGAAATAATACCTGGGAATTTTTGCTAATATAGAAATATCTACCTCTGCCATTAACAGCAATGCTAGTGATCTGTTTGTATCTAATAACATTTTAGCAAAACCATATTCTACTATTAAATAACTTATTGTGGCTGAACTTTCAAAAACAATTTTTCGAATTATATTTGTGCTTATGTTGTAAGGTATGCTGCCAAATATTTTATATGGATTGTGGCTAGGAAATGTAAATTTTAGTATATCATCATTTACTATTTGATAGTTAGGATAATTTAAGAGCTTATTACGAGTTACCTCACATAATTTAGAATCAATTTCTATCGCCGTAACAAAATTACATCTCTTTACCAATTCAGCAGTAAAATGACCTTTCCCTGCACCTATTTCAAAGATGTTATCTTTTTCATCTA
Organism: Bacteroides sp. D55t1_190419_B8; assembly: GCF_015558905.1. Taxonomy (NCBI): domain Bacteria; kingdom Pseudomonadati; phylum Bacteroidota; class Bacteroidia; order Bacteroidales; family Bacteroidaceae; genus Bacteroides; species Bacteroides sp. D55t1_190419_B8. The sequence continues at coordinate 218,110 of NZ_JADMOU010000006.1, read as the reverse complement.
AACTTATGCAATTCATTATTTTTTCTATGTGATATTTTGAAGTAATAAAATTTTGACTATCTTTTATATTTACTTTGTTCATTATAACCCCTCCTTAATTTATTTCATTAACAAACAGTTTTTATGTTTTCATTTGGATATAGTTTTTTCTTATCTGGTCCTATCATAGGATACACCTCTCTTTCATACTTTTATATATTTTCTATCGTGTTTTATATGATTCATTATTTTGATACCATAGCAAAGCATCCTTTTCTAGTTGCTTTACAAATGCATCCTTACCAGTGCAGTAGCCTTCAATATCCTCCGAGAATCGATAAGCCAGCTCCATCTTTAATTCACCATACTCTAAAGCGATGTCTGGATGTGTACGCAGAAAGTCCCTTACTGCTATATGCCTATTAATATCTTTGTGATTGCTTTGCTCAAAAATATGAATCTGGTGTGTCCTGTTATCGCCGCCTTTGCGGAAATATCTACGTCCTTCAATACCAAACTCACCCATACACTCATAACCAATCGCTACAAATTCTTTGTTATGCTTATCAACCAAACTAATATTTGTCACTACGGGCATTATATCAATGATTGATTTAGCGGCTAACCCTTTGACTGCTGTACTGCCAATATGGTAAACCTCCACCAATATATCCTTCAATATATTCTTTATCTTCTGTGATTCATTTTCATACTCTACTTCCCAAAAGGGGTCGTACGGAACTACTCGTATAAACAATATAAACCCTCCAATCTCATTCTCAACGAATAATATTTTTAGAAAAAAGTCTTTATACTTTTTAACAATGGAGCCGCCAGCCAGAACAGACTATACTGATCAGCGACTACCTTAAATTTAATGTTTCAGATTTATTTTCTTATCTCTAATTTCATAAACTACATCAGCTACATTTTCGAGTAAGCGTTTATCGTGGGTGATAAACACGATAGTTCCGGCATACTCCTTCATTAGTATTTCCAAAGCCTCTAAACTTGGTATGTCAAGGAAGTTACTGGGTTCATCCATTAGTAGGATGTTATATCTACCCATGAGCATTTTAGCTAGCAACAATTTTATAATTTCTCCACCGCTTAAAACAGATAAGCTTTTTCCAATATCGTTCTGTTTGAACCCCATAGATGCTAGCACTGAACGAATTTGACATACAAGAAGTTCCTCGGCTACAGACCTGGCGTATATGTCATCGGTGACATGATTGTCTATGTCGAGAACAGCGATGGCAACACAAATGTGCGCTTTTATCAGGCTGAGACCCACAAGAGATTCTTTGCCCTACTGGAAGCCAACAGCATCCGTGTGAATCGCTTCAGAGCCGACTGTGGTTCGTGCTCGAAGGAAATTGTCAGTGAGATAGAGAAGCATTGCACGCACTTCTACATCCGCGCCAACAGATGCAGTTCGCTCTACGATGACTTGTTTTCACTGAGGGGATGGAAGACGGAGGAAATCAACGGCATCCAGTTTGAACTCAATTCCATTCTTGTTGAGAAATGGGAAGGCAAGTGCTATCGTCTTGTCATTCAGAGACAAAAGCGCATGGATGGAGAGCTTGACTTGTGGGAAGGTGAATACACCTACAGATCCATTCTTACCAACGATTATGACTCATCAACAAGAGACATCGTCGAATTTTACAACAAGCGTGGGGGCAAAGAGCGTATATTCGATGATATGAACAACGGATTCGGCTGGAACAGGCTCCCCAAGTCGTTCATGTCAGAGAACACTGTATTCCTTCTGCTTACGGCATTGATACACAATTTCTATAAGACCATCATTAGCAAGCTTGACACCAAGGCTTTCGGGCTCAAGGAAACGAGTCGCATAAAGGCTTTTGTCTTCAGCTTCATCTCCGTACCTGCCAAGTGGATCATGACAGCAAGGCAATACGTGCTGAATATCTATACTGAAAACCGGGCTTATGCAAGACCTTTCAAAACTGGATTCGGATAAAGTCCGTTCCTTATGGTTTTAATCTGCGTATTGCCTCAAGTCGCATTGTGGGGTAAGGGGAAGGTATGCACAAATCGGACAAAATTCACGCTCATACTATCATGATGCATAGTGTTCAAGCTCTTTACTGCAATTGAGATTGCCATTGAGATTGCTTGCGGATTTTAGGATATATAGGGGCATGTTCTTCAACTCCCGGACAATCCTCTCTACGGTTGCATCATCCACAGTACCACGCATCTGTCCCACGCAGAGGGCAAGCAGCATCAGCACCGTTACCTGTCCTGTAAAAGCCTTGGTAGAAGCCACACCTATCTCAGGTCCTACATGGATGTATGTCCCGGAATCCGTATTTCTTGGGATAGAGGCACCCACGACGTTGCAGATGCCATACACAAAAGCCCCCTTGCTCCGTGCCAACTGTATGGCGGCAACGGTTCCGAGCGGTCATACTTCCTTTGTAACTCCATACACTTCTCAAAGGAGAAGTCGGATGCCTCAAAAAGAGGCTGGATAAGGTGGGCGCATTCGTTCAGCAGTCCCTTGACGATGTGGATGTTCATCTCGTGGCAGTTTCGGCAAATTGCACTGTTGCAGTTGATATACCGATGACTGTTGATGAAGTCATCCACATAGCGGTCATACCGCTTGCCATTCAAAATCACATCCTGAAGATAGAGTTCTCTCGCTTCTAAGAGTAACTCAAACAATTCTTCTGCTACATCCTGTTCGGTAGCGAAGTGGGTCAGGTGTTGCTTCTCTTCAAAAAAAGAGAAGACTTTTTAATTTGTTTTTGCATACTAAATTACTTATTTATAAGTTTATGACGACTGAAATATAAAAATTACACAACATGGTTCAGTATTAGGTTATAATTCTTGTAAAGTTACATTCCTCCTCCCAACGCATGGTAAAGTTTAATTATACTTTGTATGCGTTCAAAACGAGTTTGTAACTGTTGCACTTCCGCTTCGAGAAGAGACTGTTTGGCGGTCAGCACTTCCAGATAGGTGGTATTGGAATGACGCATCAGCGATTCTGTCTTTCGCACAGCGTCGCATAATGTTTCAACCTGCCGAGCATTGATTTCAATTTGCGATTTTGCCGTCTGCCATGCGGTCAGAGCATCGTTCACTTCCTTTCCTGCGTTCAGTAATGATTGCCGGAACAACAGTTTGGCTTCTTCCTGACGGCTTTTGGCTATCTTCAAGTTGGCGATGTTTACGCCCCGGTTGAATAACGGCTGTGTCAGGGAACCGATGGCATTAAGTAACCATTGTCCGGGATTTACGATTACGCCACCGCCGTTATTAGTCCATCCAAGAATTCCCGAGAGGGTAATATTGGGATAGAAGGCGGCACGGGCCGCATTGGTGGCGTAGAATGCTTGCGCCAGTTCCATTTCAGCCTGACGCACGTCGGGACGGTTGGAAAGCAGTTGCAAAGGGACTCCGATCGAGACAGTATCGGGGAAAGCAGCCTCGGCCAGATCACTTCGTCCAATCGAGTGTGACGGCATGGCAAGTATCGCAGACAGGGCGTTTTCTGTTTCGGAAATACTCTTGCGTATGGATAACAGGGATGCTTCGAGTCGCATCACGTTCGCCTTTGCCTGCAATACGCCAGCCTCGTTTGATTTCCCCACTTTTTTCAACGCTTCAAGAGTGCGTACGGTAGTCCGCCAGTTCTCCAAAGTCCGGTTACTTATTGTCATTTGTGCGTCAAGCATGGCAAGGGTGTAGTAACTGTCTGCAATAGTGGCGACAAGCTGTGTCTGTACGGCCTGCCGGTAGGCACGGCTTCCTTGTAATGCGGCGGCTGCGCCACGCTTTGCCGCCGTAAGTTTGCCGAAGATGTCCAGTTCCCAGCTTGCCGACGCTCCCACATTATATGTCTTTGCCGTTGCTCCGTCATGTTTATTGGCATTACCTTCGGCAGTCAGTCCCAGTGATGGAAGATATGATAGTCTGGCAGTCATCAGGACGGCTTCTGCCGCTTCCACGCGTAACCGTGCCACATTGAGGTCTGCGTTCCGTTCAAGTCCGGTTTCAATCAAGGACTGGAGTTTCGGGTCGGTAAACATTTCCCGCCACGACAGGGACGCGATGGTCATTGTATCAATGTCCGCCGGCATGTCCCGATACAGATTCTCCGTTGAGAGGTCAGGGCGATGATACCGGCTGTATGTGCCACAGCCGGCAAGCATCCATCCCGACAATATGATATATATTACTGTCTTCTTCATTTAATTATGCTTAACACGTTCTTGGATATATTGGAATACAATAAACAATGACGGCACAAGGAACAACAGAGCCAAAGTACCTACAATCATTCCACCGATTACACCTGTGGCAAGCGAACGGCTGCCGTTGGCACCCACTCCGTGCGCCATCATCAGCGGGACAAGACCGAACACCATGGACAACACAGTCATCAATATGGGGCGCAGGCGGACTTTTGCCGCACTGTATGCCGCCTGTGCCAGCGTCATGCCTTCCGACCGCCGTTTACCGGCGTATTCGGTAAGCAGGATCGCTGTCTTGGCAAGCAGGCCTATAATCATGATAAGTCCGGTCTGCATGTAGATGTTGTTCTCCAGACCGAAGAGCCACGCAAACAGGAAACTGCCCATCAGTCCGCAAGGCACCGACAACAGAACCGCGAAGGGTATGAACACGCTCTCATACAAGGCGCACAGAATCAGATAGACCAGAACCATGCAGAGCAGGAATATAAGCGTGGCATTGTTGGTCGTCTTGCTTTCCTCACGCGAAATGCCGCCAAACTCGTATGTGTAATTTGACGGAAGCACTTCACGTGCCGTCTCGCCGATGGCTTCGAGCACCTGCCCCGAACTGTAGCCCTGAGCCGGAGACCCGCTAATCGAGATGGCGTTGAACAGGTTGAAACGGGTGAGGTCTGACGGGCCGTTGGTCTTGGTCAGGCGCACGAACCGGCTCAAAGGCGACATGCCGCCATCGGTGGCACGCACATACATGTGGTGCAGGGATTCCGCATTCACACGATATTCCGCCGGAGCCTGCATGGTCACATGGTAGAGCTTGGAGAACCGGTTGAAGTCGGAAACATATTGTCCGGTATAATAGCCCGACAATGTGGAAAGCACATCTGCGGGCGACACACCCGACTGTTCGCATTTGGCGGCATCGATATCCACCCAGTATTGCGGATAATCCGTGGCAAAGGAGGAATAGACTTCGCCGATTTCGGGTCGCTGCGACAAGGCTTCGACAAACTTGTCTGCCTCTTCCTTGAAGGCGGCGATGTTTCCGCCCGCCTTGTCCTGCAAATAAAGCTCGAAACCGTTTCCCATGCCGTACCCGGCAATCATCGGAGGCGACATGGCGAACACCGTGGCATCGGGAATATCCGAAGTGGCGGCATAAATCTTTCCGATGACATCATTGACCGACTGCCCCTCTCCCTTACGCTGCTCCCAGTCTTTGAGTGTCACGAAATACATCGCCTGCGAGGGACCGGAACCGCTGAAAGAGAAACCGGCGACCGCACCGCTGTATTCAATCTCGCCGATGCTGTCGAGACGGCTGTTGATACGCTCCATCACCTTACTTGTCTGAGCCATGGATGTGCCGGGCTTCGTGTTCATGCTCACCATGACCGTCCCGGTGTCCTCTTCGGGAATAAGTCCCGTCTTTGTGACATTGACCAGCAGCACCAGCAACCCGAAAGAAATGCCTATGATGCTCCACAACAGCCATCGGCGATGGATAATGAACATCACTCCACGTACATAGCGTCGGCTCAGACTGTCGAAGACGGCATTGAACGCTTTACGGAAACGGGCTGCAAAATTGTTCTTAGTGTTGCCCTGCTCATCGATATAGGGTTTCAGCAGCAGCGCGCAAAGTGCCGGTGAGAGTGTGAAGGCATTGACTGCCGAGATTCCCACGGCAACAGCCATCGTGATACCGAACTGCGTGTAGAACGCTCCCGAAGTCCCGCCCATCATGGCTACGGGGAAAAACACTGCCATAAAGATTATGGTAGAGGTCAGGATAGCCGACGAAACGCCTTTCATGGCATCATCAGCCGCGAGAACTGCTGATTGATAGCCCTCATCGAACTTCGCCTGCACCGCTTCCACCACCACAATGGCATCATCGACCACGGTTCCGATGGCAAGCACAAGCGCGAACAGGGTGAGCAGGTTGATGGAGAATCCAATCATGGACATCACGGCAAATGTGCCGATGATGGAAACGAAGATGGATATGGTAGGGATAAGCGTTGACTTGATGTCCTGCAAGAACACATACACCACCACGATGACCAGAAGTATCGCTTCCAATAAGGTGCGGAGGACAGAGTGGATGGAGGCATACAGGAACTTGTTGGTATCGGTAAGCACCACGAATTCCGTCCCTTCGGGCAAGTCCCGGCTAAGGTCGTCAAGCACTTCGTGAATCTCCTTGATGGTGCTTGAAGCATTGGACCCGGCTTTCTGGTTGATGAGCATCATGGCTGCCGGATGCCCGTTCACTTCGGAGGAATAGTTGTAGTATTCATCGCCCAGTTCCACATCGGCAACCTCCTTCAGCCGAAGCACATTGCCGCCCGGCAGTGACTTGATGACCAACTCACCGAACTCTTCCGCGCCGGACAAGCGTCCGCGGTATTTCATCGTGTATTCATTGGCGGTAGGATGATTGGCACCGAAGGAGCCGGTGGCGGCCTCGATGTTCTGTCGTGCGAGTACGGTGGATATGTCATCGGGGATAAGCCCGTATTGCGCCATCTTGTCGGGACGCAGCCAAAGTCGCATGCTGTAGTTGGAACCGAACAACTGTGCCTTTCCCACGCCGCTGATACGTTTCAGCCTCGGCTCGACATTGATTTTCACGTAATTGTTCAGGAAGGTCTGGTCGAAGCGGTCATCGGGCGAATAGAGCGCGAAAGTCATCAGTTCGGCATTCTGCTGCTTTTCAGTGGTGACACCGGTCTTGGTGGCTTCCGCCGGAAGTTGGCTCAGTGCGCCGTTCACGCGGTTCTGCACGTTTACCGCCGCCATGTCCGCGTTGGTTCCCTGTTTGAAATAGATGTTGATGGAAGCATCTCCCGTATTCGATGCCGTGGAAGTCATATAGGTCATGTCTTCCACTCCGTTGATGGCTTCTTCCAGAGGGGTTATCACTGCCTTCTGCACGGTTTCAGCGTTTGCTCCCGGATAAGTTGCGAATACGTTGATGGTCGGAGGTGCGATGTCGGGGTATTGTTCCACCGGCAAGGAAAACATGGAAATCATGCCCAACAGTACAATCACCACCGAGATAACGCCCGAAAACACCGGGCGGTCTATAAAAAATCGCAGGTTCATTTCGTTTCGTTTTTAGGGGTTATGCTCATGCCTTCTCTCACCAGTCCCACGCCTTCGGCGACAATGGTGTCACCGACCGAAAGACCTTCTTTTACGATAAACCGGTTGCCGTCGTTCAGGCGGTCCACCGTGAGATAGGCGGCTTCCGCCTGTCCGTTTTTCAGACGGTAAGCGATAATCTTGTCCTGCAGTTCCACGGTGGCGGTCATGGGAATGGTTACGGCCTCCGTTTTCGGGTTTTGAAGGATGACATTGCCGATGCTGCCACTCAACAGTTCGCGGTCGGGATTGGGGAACAGGGCTTTGATTTGTACCGTTCCGGTAACAGGATCCACCACGCCGCTTACGGTTTCAATACGTCCTTTCGCCTTGTACAGGCTGCCGTCGTTGAGTTGCAGGCCCACTTCCGGCATCCCGGCTATCATGCTGTCAATCGAGCCATAGCGAGCCAAATATCGCCGTAGCATATTCTCCGAAATGGAGAAATAGGCATACATCTCCGCATTGTCGGACACGACCGTGAAAGGCTGTGCCATATTGGGACCGACAAGCGCACCGATGCGATAGGGCAATGTGCCTACTACTCCGTTGCTCGGGCTTTTGATTTCCGTATAGGAGAGATTGTTGCGTGCATCCGATTCTTGTGCCTTTGCCTGTTCGAGTTCAGCACACGCCACTGCCAGTTGGTTCCGGGCGAGAGAAAGCTCGTAGTCGGATATGACCTTCTCGTCAAACAATGCCTGCTTGCCCCGCAGCTCGATTCTTGCCGTTTCCACTTTTGCCTGTGCCGCGCTGACATTGGCCTGCGCCGTGCGTAATGCCGCCCGATAGGGCACTTGGTCAATTACAGCCAATACTTGACCGGTCTTCACCCGTTCACCCTCTTTCACTTTCAGACGGATAATGCGCCCGGATATTTGCGGCAGGATGTCCACATCCTGCCGTCCGCGTATGGCGGCGGAATAGGACTCGGAGATTTCCACCGGACTTGCCGCGACCTTTATGACCCGATAACTCTGCACCGCATCCTGCTTGCCGTCCGCCTGCCTGCATCCGGTCGGCAGGAACAGCATGAGAGCAAATGCGGCGAAATTCGTGATAATGAATTGCTTGTTCATATTTTCTTCTTGTTTTGTATTAATTCATAATAGGTTTGGTGTGTCACCACTGACGGATGGTATTCCACTCTTTTTCGAGAATGGCATAAACACAGGTATCTTCATATTTTGGGGAGCCGTCAGGATTGTTTACGAATGTCACAAACTCTTTGAAACATCCTTCGCGGCGCATACCAAGACGTTCGCATAAGCGTTTGGAGCGGATATTGTCATCTTCCACAAATCCATAGATACGCCGTGCGCCCGCCTCTCGGAAAAGATAATCCAACAATCCGGCTGCCGCTTCACAAGCGAATCCTTTGCCTTCAAAACGTTTGTTGAAATGCCACCCCACATTATAAGTGTCTTCATTCTCACGCAAAGCGAACACGTCACCGATAATAAAGTCATCTTTTTTCAGACTCACCGCATAGCGCAGCATGTCTTTCGGGGAATACTGCATATATGCCCATGCCGCCTCTCTGGAACAAAGGCGGTCTCCGGCAAAGCAATTCACACGCGGATGGGAAAGATACTCCAACAACCCTTCGGCATCCTTCTGTTTGAAATTTCGAATGATAATTCGTTCGGTTTCGATATATATTTCCTTGTAATAATAAAATGGTATGAGTACGCCCAAAGTAGCGAAGGCAAGCATGGCATAGAGATACTGGTGGAACCAGATGAAGGTCATCCCGTAGAACAGGAAGGCAATGCTGCACAGCCCAGAGGCCAGTCCGTCGATGCCGTCGATGAGGTTGATGGCATTGATGATGAAAACCGTAACGAAAACGGTGAGAGGGATGCTAATCCACGACGGCATGGAATGGATGAACAGCATTCCGTGAAGGTCGGACAGTTCCACTCCGCCAGCCACCAGCATGATGCCGCAGACTATCTGGATAAAGAACTTGGCACGGTAGCGCACACCGATAAGGTCATCGGCAATGCCGACAAGGTACAACATGATGATGGCGCAGAAGGCGTATGCCAATGGCAACGCTTCTGCGCCTATTTCCTTAAGCAGCTCATCATGTCCGGTTGAGACATTGACCGCCAAAAGCAGGACAAAGGAGAAGAACACTACGGGCTTGAAGGCCATACCGCCAAGGCGAGGCACTACACACTGATGTATCTTCCGCTCGTCCGGCTCGTCGAACAGTCGCCTGCGGAAGGCGATGAGCAGAATCTGCGGTATCACGATTCCTGCGAAAAACACGCACAGGAAGAATACCGACAGGATGTTGACAATCCAAATTAAACTCATTCTCTATCTAACTTTAATAGGCCGTTTGTGTCGGTCTGTCCTGTACTAATCCCTCTGTATCAATCAATTCGGGGGGGTAATTCGTGTTTCCATAATCTCAGTCTATGATTTGAATATATTCCGGCTTCACCTCAGCTGAAACCGCCAGTAGGTCGGGAATAATGACGACAAGCTGCCGACCTCTCTTTTTTGCCACTTTTATGAAGTAGCCCTCCACCTGGTCGAACGGTCCGCCATGTACCCTTACTCTTTTACCTTTTTCAATGTTGATTTTATCTTTTTCCTTGTTGATTTCGCTGATTTTGTAGAAGTGTACCTCTTCATCTGCCTGCTTGCACACCTTGATGAAGTTGGTCATGTCTTCATCAGGTACAGTCAGATAGACAAGTTCTCCGCCACTTTTCCATGTGACAAACTGTAGGTCGTAATAATAATTGTGTTTGAAATCAACAATCTTCTGATGACTTGCATGCACAAACACCAGACTATGGATGACGGGTACCATGAAAAAGACTTTCTTGCCCTTGACAGTGCGAAGGACTTTCTGCTTGGGTATGAAATACTCTAAGCCATACGTTTCATTAGAGAGCCGATCTTCGGCAGTATTCTCGTTCTTGTAGGCCCGCATGACATACCACAGTATCTTATCCTTGTCCAATACATTCACCATACTGTTTTGACATGTGTTTTTTGAGAAAAGAACGTACTCATGGTTCATCCCGATATGCGTATCGGTCTGTATATCAGCAACTTTCTATGTGTTTCAACTACAATAGTCATCTATTCTCATCTTTCTGAGTCCACCCCCTGCAAAGCCCCTCTTTACGACATAAAAATTCGGTCGGAAAAGGTATGCAAAAGATGTTTCTCTCTTTAAGAGAAATATCGTTTTGCTAAACAGTTGATATTGAGGTATCATTTTATCGTAAAAGACATATTTGCTCAACAATTGCTTGACGGAAATCAACAAATTTTAGCATTTTTGTAAAAAAGTCGCTATATAATTTGGTGAATTGGAGTTATTTTCATATTTTTGCATCCCGAAGAGTTTCTCTTAAAGAGAGAAACACCTTTTTGCTCAACAATCCCCGACTTTTTTATTATAGTTGCGGTATCACACCGCAATACAATAGTTATAAATATTGAAATAAAGGTGCAGTGAGACGCTGCACCTCCTAAAGAGAATTGATGATGAGATTGTTGGCGTTGTCAACGACAGAGGTGTCCAATGAGGAGAGGTATATCTGTGTGGTTTTCTCGGAGTCATGCCCCAATGCCTCGCTGATAGTAGATACGGGCACGTTCTTGCTCTTGGCTATGCTTGCCCAGGAGTGGCGGGCTACGTAGGTGGTCAGGGGTACGGACAGGCCTATCATTTCTCCGATTTTCTTCAACTGCTTGGTGATACGGCTATAGGCATTCTTGTACTGTCTCCAGAATATGGCTCCCTCTCCTTTTGCTATAGGGAGCAGGTAGGGAGAATCATCTGTTTTGTACTTCGCCACTATCTCCTGCATGGCAGGTTCCCATTTGATGTGCAACTGTTGTGAGGTCTTCTGACGGCGGTAAATGAGCGTACTGCCATGCAGATTGCTTGGTGTAAGTTGTGCCATATCGATGAACGACATCCCACGGGTATAGAAACTGAACAGGAACATATCCCTTGCAAGCTCCAAACGGGGGTTCAGACTCAAGTCCAGCTCTTTCAGTTGCTTGATGATTTCCAAGGGGAGTGCCCGCTTGACGGTCTTGTCGATGCCGGTATATACATGCTTGAACGGTGAGGAAGAGATGACCAGTCCGTCATCTACGGCATGATTGTAGATGGTGCGCAGGTTGCGGATGTAGAAAGAGGTGGTGTTGCGGCACAGTCCGCTGTCTTTCAGCCACTGTTCATAGCCTTGTATCGTTGTCCCATCGACTTCCTCCAATGGCACATCGCCTCCTTTCAGGTAACGCTGGAGGCTGTTGAGGGTGGTTTTGTACCTTGCTACCATCCGCTTCTTGCCGATGCGTCTCAGTTTTTCGTTCAACTCCAGCGTATAGCCGATAATGCCATGTAATTCTTTTCCCTCATGGAAGTTGTCAACGACGGTGTCTGCTGTATATGACTGCCCTTCCTTGTCCAACCGTGCAATGACCAACAGCAGTTTCTTCCTGTCAGCATCCAATGTATCTTTCAAGGAAAGAAGATAGGCTTGACGTTGTGGAGTGACGGAAGTTGGCAAAATGATGTTTGAATGGTCCGCATCCCACTCTGAGGAATAGATTCTGTACTCTGTATGGATCTGACGTGCCACACGATTGTGTATCACCTGATAATACAGGCGACCCTCTTTCTCTTGAACAGATGATGTTCTGAACTTTAATTTGATGGATGCCATAATGCTCTGACTTTAACATTGAAATTGCAATTATTACCTTTATATATAATATAAGTGACAGACAAACAGGTATAGGAGGGATGGTGCCTCACCGCTCGGCATACAACAGCTGATATTCCACCCACCTCCGTTTCCTAATGGATGCCACTGCTTTTCCCCTCCATTTGCAATAGCTCAGATAGAGTGGCAGGATGTCCCTGTCGCCACGTTCCAATCGGGTGAGCAGGGACGCTTTCGGGTATCGTCCATTGCCTAACAACTTGGCTGGTCCAATCTGGTACGAGAGGGTGGCAAGCAGATAAGCATCCCTGCCATAACGGGCATATAGGCGCAGGTGCCGGAGGAGGTCTGTCCGTAACAGCAAATCTGCACGCTGACGTGTCAGTGTTTTCGGGAAACGCTCTCCCTTCTGTAGCTGGTGACCATAGCCCACATAGCCCGGTGTGGTCTTTGGGTCGTGCCAACCCTCGAAGTGTTTGGTAATGGCTACCATCCGTTCAAACAGTGCCCTGTCAATGGTTTGGCTTTGACAGGGCACGCTACAGATGGCCAACATGCTCAATAGTACGATGATGTATCTTCTCATTACATTATTTTATATAGGAGGTGCGATGTCTCACCGCACTCTAATCAATATCACTACATCATAGTGCGGAACTGCTGAATCTCTTTAATCATGGCTTTCACGTCCTCCCCAACCTGAACGAAGTTCTTGTAGAGGATGCGCTCTCGCTCTTCTTTCGACTTGAACTTATAGAACTTAGGGAGAGGGACATACTCCGATTCCTCCTTCTTTATTTCCGTCATATCGAAGTCGGTCTTGCAGTAGAACTTGGATGTCTTGAACTCCTCGCTCTCCTGGATGTTCATGCTTCCGTTCATCCCGGTCTTGGTGACTACGAAGTCACGGGCGGTCTGTCCACATATCCAACCTGTGGGCATATCGGAGATTTTGCTTGCAGGCACCAGGCTGTCCATATTCTCATTGAGGTTGATGGAGGTCTTGTCACGGTCGATGGTCACGCCCTTTTTGAGTTGCACTACTTTACCGAAGATGTCACTCGACAGCCATTCGAGGGTTTCCTTGGCTCTTGCCGAACCGCTCACCACATTGCCCACGGTGGTGATGATTTTCTGCATACCCACCTTGCCATAATCGGCTTCCAACTGCGGAAGTTCCTGAAAGCCAAGTGCCACGCTCACCTTGTTGCTTCGGGCTGTGCCTATCAGTCGGTCTATCTTGTGGAAATACAAGGTCGGCAACTCATCGACGATGATGCTGACAGGAACGTTCTTGCCCTGTCCTGTATTCACCCTCGTTACAAGGCGGTTGAGAATCAAGGCATTCAGTGCACCGATGATGCTCTCCATCTCGGGGTCGTTGGCAATGAGCAGATAACTTGGATTCTTCGGGTCACTGACCTTCAGGTCGAAGTCATCGCCGTCCTTGTGGAATATCCAGTAAGATTCCTTGGTGGCGAGACGGGAGGTATAGACACGTAGCGTGCCAATCATACCTTCCAACTGCTCCATGGCTTTGTTGGCAAAGGCAGTCTGGAACGGGCCAAGCAAGGGGGCTACCTCGTTGTCGGTCTGAAGTACCTCGAAGATGGTCTGATAACTCTCATTGAGGAACGATAGGATATGTGGCATGTCGCTGTACTTGCCCAACCAATAAGCGGGCTGCACCTCCGCGCCCGAATGGTCGAACACCCGTCCTGTGGGTATCAGCCTTTTCGTCTTTGGGTCTTCACGCCGCTCGGCAATCAGCATCTTTCCGTCCTTGTCGTAGGGCTCCTTGCCGTAGTTGCAGAAGAAATAGATGCAGGCGGCAAGGAAGTTGACGGCAGAGGTCTGGAAGAACTGGTCGCTGCCACCGCCGCCTTCCTTCTTGCCTTTTTGCAGGGATTCAAGCAGGGTCTCGGCGGTCTCGCTCGCTGCGGCAAGGTTGTTGATGTACTTCAACTGGATGGGGTTCACACGGCGCGAATACTCCACATCCACAAAGTTGATGATGTTGAACTTCATGCCATGGGGCATCTTGCTGTCCTTGGCATTCTTGTTCTTCAAGTAATGATAGTAGAGTTTGGTGGCGAGAGTGGGAAACTTATAGTCGTACACCACCATGGCAAAGCCCTTCTCGCTGTGCTGCCTGATAAACGGCTCGATGATGGAGAAGGTCTTACCAGAACCAGGAGTACCCACAACCCATGTGCCACGGAACGGATTGACGATGTTCACCCATCCCTTGCGGAACTTGCCCTTGTAATAATAGCGCATAGGGATGTTCACGCTGTACTTGTTCTCCTGCAACTCCCTGCATTGCTCAAAGCTCTCATTCTCGAAGTTGAAGCGGTCTTTCAGCAGCCCTTCCTTCAGGAACTTAGAGATATTGTCGAGGGCGATATGCACCAATACGACACCGACGATGGAAGTGAGCATATAGAGCCAAGTGTTCAAACGGAGGGTATAGAAACAGGGCATTATCGAATGACCGAACAGCCATACGGACTGCACAATCAGCAGCACTCCCGACAGCAGCGGATAGAGCACCTGCCTGCGAGCGTCAAACTCCAGATGCTTCTTGTTGCGCGTTCCCACACAGGTGATACATATCAGCAGGAACGTAGCCACCTTGCTATACACGAGGTTGCCGTCATGGTAAATCATCCACCGCTTGATGCGAGTGTGGATATCCGTCACTACGCCGCCCAAGAAGTCCAACTGCTCCGGCTCCAGTGCGTAGGCGAAGAACTCCATCAGGATGGAGACATAAATCACCGCCCTGAATATCTTGTAAAAACCCTGTAACTCTTTGCTTTCTTCCATTTACTTTACGATGATGTTGGGTGATAATGAGAAAAGATGAAGGATGCCACGGTGGACACCCTCCAATCCTCTTATGAGTTTTATTCGTAGCCGTTGATGGTCTTCTCAGACTCTACTGTCCACGGAGAAATAGTTGCAGATATGACCTCCAAGGTGTTGCGTACAGGCTTCAATGAATAGCTGTAGGAATGACCCGCTTTCCACGTGTCGTTTGTGAGGAATACGAAGTTCTCCCCATTGCTGAGTTGCAATGTCATGTCTGGCATAACCTGTGCAGGAACATAAAGCGTATATTCCATGTGGTCACTTTGTGGGTCGCCGAAATAATAGGTCGTCACCGACTCGTCACTGCATTCTACCTTTCCGGTCTTGATGTTGAAAGTACCGCTGTCAAAATAACCGACGAACGTGAGTAGGCTTCCTGCAAAATCATTGGTGGTGAAACCGTATTCTGGTGAGGTATAGACCTTGATGATGACACGCACCATCTGATGGGTGAAGTTCAATGTAAGGCTCGGATTGGCGTATGATGCCGCTCCACTGGCAAACAGAAAATCATTGACCTTCTGCTCACTCTGTACAGCTGCCTCCGGCACTTGGAACTCTATGAGGTCGTTGGTAGGATTTGCCGTATAGGGATAGTAGGCATTGAAGGTGTGAGTGTCTGTGTCCGTGAAAAACACCTTGTTGGCTGACACAAACTGATTCGTGCCGCCGCTTCGGGTGAACTTCATATTGTTGATCATCCCTGTGGAAGAGATGCCAATCATATCATTGAGTTCCCACTGGTTGTCAACGGCTCGTGTGGAAACGGCAGGTTGCAGCATCTCCAGATTGGTGAATACCTGAAGCTGCTTGGTTGATGTGCTGTCGGTCACGACCACAGAACCTCCGCCACCGGGCAGGTAAATCTCATTGACGATGTCTTGGTCACAGGACGTGAGGAGCATGGCTCCAAGTCCCAACATTAGAAACAAATTCTTTTTCATGCTTTTTCTTTTTTAATTGTTGTACTTTGATGATGATACGGGTGATACTCGATGTCTGTATATGGGCTAATCCATAATCGTGATGATGGGTCTCGCCTTATGCGGCTGCCACTTGGGAGTCTCCTGTATGGCACCGCTTCCCAGTGAGTAAAGCCATGCCTTGGCGGTCGCTTGTCCTTCTACCTCCGTTGAAGTCCAATACCAACAGTCATCATCCTCATCGGGGATAGGTGTGCCGCCGCATTTCAGGATGTATGGGTTGATGATGTCCTTGGCATGATAGAGCAGACGCATCTGTGCCACACTGGGGATATAGGCACTTTGCCCGTAACGCCACATGTCGAAGACACGCTCAGCCAAAGGCGACTTCACATCGGTCGTGCCATAAAGGGCAAAAGTGTTCTTGTTGCCGTCGTAGGCGGTGAGGTCACAGGATGTGTCCTGTTCCACACCGATACTGTCAGCAAAGGCTTCGGGAGCGATGTCCCACAGATAGACGGCATATCCGTTTCCCTCCATTTCTTCCCTCTGATTGACGTTGAACACCACTGCAATGGCTTGCTTGCACGATTGCTCGTAGGTTTCGTAGGGCATCACCTTGCCGTCAGTGGTCAAGATATGGGTGACCTTCATGGCTGTGTCGGGAAAGTCCTGATGCTCGTCACAGGCAGTCAGCAACACCGTTGCCGCAACTGCCAAGATTGAAAACAGTTTCTTCATACGCATAGTCATTTTACAGGAAGTTTCACACCCAGGACAATACCCGTTCTGAACAGGTCTTCACCCTTGATCATCACATCGGTCTTCACCTGCCAGAAGAGCTTCCAGCCGTGTCTGAGTGTATAGTTTTGCTCATAGCCGAGGTGGATGCCACCCAAGAACCTGTCAGTATCGCTACCTGCCGATGCTCCTATGCGCATGTTGCCATGGTGGTTGCGTCCTCTTGCCACACAGGGCTTATAGGCAAAGCCGAAACCATAACTGCGGTAGTTGTTCCAAAAACTCTCAGGACAGACATGACCGCACGATGCGCACTCGTTCCACTTGATATATCCGTTTGCAAAATACTCCCACGCATTGTGGTACTTCGTCTCATACTCGTAGGACAGCGTCACGTCCAGTCCTCGCTCATACAGGCATCCGAACCCCAAGGATATGCGGTCGCTATTCTGCTGCGCCATTGCCGGAGTCATGCTTGCCATAAAACAGATGACAACGAGTAAGGTATGCACAAGCCAATTCCTCACTCCTAATTCCTCATTCCTAATTCTCATTATTCCTCCTCCAACAGTATATGGTTAAACGAATCGGCAGACAGCACATCCTCATAGTCGATGCTGAGCGAGATGGTGCGTCCACTTATCTGTTTTTCCGACAGCTCGATGGTCAGCACCTTGTCGTTGGGGAAGGTCATCTTCTTCACCACAATCACGTTGCGATAGCCATACTTGAAGGTCTTCGCATCGTCCAACACAAGAGATGGGGTCAGTTCCACTATCTGCGCATTGGTAGCCTTGCTCTGCTTCTTGTCCGATAGTTTGATGCGCATCTCGTCGATGTCGAAGCGGATGTTGGTCTTGTTCTCCACGGAGAAGTCGATGAAGAAATATTCGCCCACGCTGTAGATGTTGTTCAGGCGCATTACCATGCGGTGCATCTTCGTCGCCACGTTGCGGTATTTGGCAGACGATGACCATATCTGACGTGCATACTTGGTCATGTCGGCAGTGGACAGGCTTACAGCGGGATTGTTGTAGGCATTGCGCTCCGAGCATTCTATTTCCTTATCGGTTACTGCCTCCTGCATCCTCGTGGTATAGAGCAGTGCATACTGCGTGCGGTAGCGTTCCGTCACGATTGTCACTATCGCCAACACCTCACCGTCGGCATACACGTTGTCCTTCGGCTTCAGGCGGATGGTGTTGTTGATGGGTTGGTCGCCCACCACCTTGTCTGTGGATATATCGACAAAGCGGATGGGTTCGGAGGCGGTGATGACGGTGGTCACTTGGTCGTTGACCGTCAGCTGCTCCATCTCCATGTAGGTGGTCTGCGCCTTGGCTGAAAGCACGCTCAGCGAAAGCAATGCACAGACATTCATTTTCTGAAAACAATTCATATTAGTTGATTTTTTGATGTTTATACTCTATGAGCCACCGTTCCCGACAATTCCGTTGTCGGGCAGTGTCTATTTCCTTTTCTCTTTCCCATTTACAAGGTAAACAAACGTCCCATACTTCAGCTTCACTTTGTTCTTCTTGATAGCCTTGCTGATGGCATTGCTTGTCTTCTGGTAGGCATTGGTCACGGCTTGCATTCCCCATTGCGAGAAACTGTTGTTCGCTCCACTCTGGTCGATGTTCATGTTGCTCTGCATAGCACCGCTCGCCACATCTTTCGTGGTCTCACGGAACTGGCTGCCGGGGACATACAGTCCCTCCAGTCCGTCCGTGTCATAAAGCGAAAGCGAAACCTTTATCAGCTCGTCATCCACAAGGATGGAGTTGATGCTACCCTTCACTCGCTGCGAACCGAAACCGCTCATGGTGGCATAGAGGTACGACCCTTTCTTCACCACGGTCTCACCAATCTCAATATCGTCCAACAGTCTCAGCCGCACCCTCGACCCGTCCGTAGCCTTCACGTCCTCGTCAATGATGGCCTTGATGAGCTTTGGCTCATGCTCGTTCTGCGTCAGGGTGTTGAAATAGTCCGAAGTCACCTTCACCTTCTTCACCACCTCCTGTGCCTTGTCCTCCTCGTCCAGTGCCTTCACCGCCTTGCTGTCCTCGGCAATCTGACCTTTCACCTCAATCTGCTCCTTGGGAGGCCCAGCCTGTGTGGTATCCTGGGCCACGGGGGCAACTGCCGCCTGTCCTCTCAGCCTCGCTTCGGCGAGTGCCTTGTTGAGTGCTTCGAGTGCTTCCGCTTCTCGCGCCTTGGCATCGGCCACTTCGGCTGCATCGTCCTTCTCTTCTGCCTGACGGACGAGTTCCGCAAGGTCTTCTTCTGTGTACTTGGATTCATACGCTTCTTTCTCTTCTTCGTTGTCACGCTCAATGTTATCAACAGCCGAATAGTCTGCTATGCGACCATACGACTTCGCCATGTTCTCATACTTGCCACCGATGCCGTCACCATTCTTAATCTGCGCTCCGGGCAGGTTGGGGTTCAGAAACTCGGTGGTCTGCAGGTTCTTGTCCTGCGTTTCCGCCACCTCCGTATTGAACATGTCAAAGACAAAATAGCCTGTGGCAATCAACGGGATGTACACGATGGCTGGCAGCATGTACTTCGGCTGACGGAAGTTTATCTTATCTGTTATTCTCATCGCTGTCTGATTTTGATGTTACTGACTTGTCTCGATTCTCCTCGTTGGTTCGATGCGTCACGGGAGGAGTGATGCAATGGGCTGCATTCATCATCTGCTTCATGCGCCCTTCCTGCCGCTCGATGGCACTTGCAGCCTCCGTCCGATGACCGTAATACCGCACCATCCTGTAGATGTTGATGCCGAAGCACGTGGCGACAAAGCCGAAGACGATGACGAGAAACAGCGTCTTGTGGGCATTGGCAAAGCCTTGCACCTTAGCCGCCGCACGGTCTATCCTCGCGGTCTTGGCAAACTTGCGCCCTGCCGCCACCTCCTTCTCATACCGCTTCTTGTACTTGGGGTCGTTCTTGTCGGGCATATCCTCGCCCACAAGCATCCGTCTGATTCCTTTTACACTCATACCGCTAGGATATTAGAAGTTTGACTTCGACTTCTGCTCAATATCCTTGTTGAGCAAGGTTCTCCAGTTCGTGATGAGCAGTCCATGAGGATTGTTCTCCGTCCTCGGCACGCGCTTCACCTGTCCCGCCGTCACCAATTCACGCATCAGAATATTGCTCCTTCGCTCTATCCTTTGCCTACCGTAGTAGGTGAACTCCATCTTCTCCTTGTTGAACTTGATGCTGTCGCAAAAGATGCTGAACACGGCACTCGTACCCATGATATTGTTGTAAAAGCCCTTTTCCTTCAGCGTATTGTACTGCGCCAAACCAGTTTCATCGACCAAATACATCGCCTTCTCCATCGAATAGCGGATGTACTTGTCATCGGGAGCAAGCGTAAAGAAGTAATGGTGGAACATCTCGATATGGCTCTTTGCCTCCACATCCAGCGTTTCCTCCATCGTGGTGCGGTTCACCAGTATGGGCACGTTGCCGTCCAATACATACACCTTTTGCTGCGCGTCCGTCACCATGCAGCGCGCCGTCCAGATGCTCGACACCGAGATGATGATGCAGCCCATGAGGAACGCAGAGCAGATGATGCCCACCAGCTTGATTTTGTTTTCTAAGTTCTTGATTACCATACGTTACTGCTTGTTTGAGGTCTGATTTCTCTTCATTCTCACATATTCACGGTGCAGGATGGTGTATATGTCCTTCTCAACTTCTTCCACCAGTTTGGCGTAATACTTGATGCAAGCCTCTACGTAGATGCCTTCGTATTTCAGTTGGATCCACACCCACCAGATGTCACGTTCACGTCTCCGTCGATTTCTGTAGATTTTGGCACGATGCAAGCGATAACTCAGGTAATCTACCATAGGCACTACATACTCGTCGTTATCCTCAAAGCCTTCTGCCATCTCCTCATACTGTGGGTCGATGTAGTTGTTTTCGGAATTGAAAAACTCTTCCTTTGCACGCTTGTTGGCAAACGCCATGAATTTCTCATCTTTGAGCCAACGCTCAATTTCATTTTTTGCTTTCATTTTTCTTGATGGTTACTTTTATTTGTTTCAATAGGAGGTGCGGTGACTCACCGCACACTCACATGTTATCTCATCACGGTCGCCATGGTTCCCGTAGCCGTCATCTTGGCTTGTTGTGCCACGCCCTCGCCGAAGTTTCGGGTTGAGAAGGCGGTGTCGCCCTCTGGTATCATCCATGCCGCAAGGTCGGGCACGAGGTTCAGGCATTTCAACGCCACGATGCTCGCTGCCATCAGATAGCCTGCCGAGAAGAACGAGTTTTGCAGATAGGCTGCCATCGTCTGCTCACTGGCGGTGATGGCCGTCAGGTTCTCTACCTGTATGCAGAGCACAATATCAAACAGCAACAGGACGTAGAAACCGACGAAGTAGAGCATGGCTCCGTAGAAATGAACTGTCAAATAACGGGTTAGCCACTTCGCCCACGCTCCTTCCCACTTGGGCAGCAACGAAAATGCCCATTGTATTGGACCGAATATAGTGAGCATTCCGAGCAATATCTGCTGACAGTATATCGTCGCCCACCAACCGATGCGGAACACGATCAGGGCTATCAGCATCACTATCTTGTCGATGCCCACCACGGCCCCTGCCGTCAGTGAGGTGAACCACAGTTTGCTGGCATCCTTCTCCATGTTGGTCACTTCGTCCACGCCCGTCTGCTCCATCGTCGCCTCTATCAGGTTGGGGTCTGATGTGCCCTTATGCGCCACGTCTGCCTGTGCCTGGAGGTCAGTGTACATCGAGTCCCTGACATATACCAACTGCTGCACCTCCTCAAACTTGTCGGAAATTTGGGTCGCCTCTGCCTCATAGAGGTCGTGGGTGTAACTGCCGATGCAATTGGGAATATAGGATAGAAAATCCAATACGCACCAGCTGCTGCCGCTGTTGGTCATGCCTGTGTCAGCAGGTGGGTACCACCAACAGAGGATGATGCTCACCACCAAGGGCTTGAACAGTTTCATCACGTCCAACGGTTCGTTCTTCACCATCATCTTGTAGGCCATGCTTGCCGCCACGATGATAGAGAACAGTGCCGCCAATGCCATACACATTTGGAGGATCCACCAGAACGGCCCTTGTGAGCCTGTGAAGGTGGCATCGGTCAGGAACTCGTTGGTCTGGAATATCACATCGTCAATCTCCTCTTCGAGGATGTTGATGCCGAAATCGCTGAGTATGTTGTCTGCCATCAGTGCCTGGTTCTATTGTTGATAATCTCTTTGATAAACTCTATGCCTTTCGGTGTCCATGACAGATAGAAGTGGTAGAAGCAGCGCATCCTGCCTGTGACATATACCGCAATGCCCTTGTCCTGAAGGTCTTCACGCAGTTTCCACATTCCATATTCCTTGGTGATGATGCCTTCCTCTTTGAGGGTCTTCACAATCTTGCCGTAGTAACTTCCGACATATTTGTGAAGCTTTGACATTGAAACTACCTCTAAATCAGATGGCATATAATGCTCATCAACGATGGGTGTCCTGCCGATAACGCTGATTCGCTTCGGCATCCTTGACATCTCCAACTGCCACTTGCCGTTTTTCCTCTTGGCGGCATAGAGACGTAACTGTATTTTTGATATTGATTCCATAGCTATTTCTTTATTTTATGTTCTTTCGATAACAGGAATGACTCCCACGCTCTTCAGTTTCTCATAGAGGAAGCGGCGACCTTTCTGTGTCCATTTGGTGTTCATGCGCACATCCTCCGTACCGTCCTTGTGTTTAATGAGGTAGGTCTCGCTGGTCACATAACCGCAGTCCTTGTAGTCGGCATACAGAATCCACTGCTTGCCACGCTGATACTGGATGTTCATCTCCTTCAGACGTCGGTTGAAGCGGATGGACGACTCGCCATAGTCCTGTGCTATCTGTGTGACCAGGACACTGCTCTTCGTGGCAAGGATGATGTCAAGGTAACTCACCTTGTCCTTCATCTCCGTCACCTCCTGTTGCAGGTCATCCACCTTGGATCCCAACTCAACGATGCGTGTCCTTTGGTGTTCACACTCCTGTTCGACAAGCAGACGCTTTTGTCGTTCTTCCTTCAGATTGACTGCTAACCGTATCAGGAAGTCTGGCTCTGCCAATGCCTTCTCGATGGTCTGCTGTGTCATATAGGCACCATGCTTGCGGATAGAGGGGAGCACCTCCGATGTCACCCACTTGCGGAAACGTTTGGCTTCGGGTTTGCGACTGTCAAGGATGACATCATACAGTCCGTCTTCATTGATAAAGTTTGTAACCTGTTCTCTTCCAAGACTATCCGAGATGGGGTACTTTGAAAGTACATCATCCGAAAGTCGTTGTACCAACTTGCTGGTTTTTAGTCCAAGAACTCTTGCCACATCAGCCAAACAGAACAAGGGTTGCTCTGGTGTTCCTGTGGTTCGGACTGCTCCAAATTCCTCGTTGTTGAAAATCTGAATATCGTTCATATCTCTATGCTGTTTTGTGATTATTTCTTCTCTTCCCTTATTTCTATCTGTTCACACTTTCTTCACCCTCACCGCTGTTGGCATCATCGCCGTCAGTGCCTGTCGAGCTCCTCACGCCCTTCATGTTTTCCTGCCAACGGCTCTTGGCATCGCTGATGATGCTGCCTTTATGTACTACACGGTCGTTGGTGGCTGCCAAGAGGGCGGTAGTCTGGCTTTGGGTGTTGAGCTGCACAAGGTATTTCAGTAGTGTCTCGTTCTGTGTCGTCAGGTCGGCATAGATGCTAAGATACTGCCGCTTTCTCTGTGCATTGGGCATATAGGCATCCTTGGTGGCTTTCACGGCACACTGGTACATATTGTACAGTTCCTCCCACCGACGCTTGTCGTTGATGGTGCCTCCTGTAGGGATGATATGGTCTATGTTCGCCTTCATCTTGTCCAACTGACCGTTGATCTTGCTGCTTTCGGCAAGCCAGGCGAGGTCTATCTGTCGGTCGGCTACGTTCAAGGCTTCCACCTCAGCACGCTTGGTGAGGGCAGAGTCTATCTTCTCCGCATCATCTACTTGGTTGTAGAGGTTGATGCCGGCAAGAGTGCGGAAACCTAACTTGTTCTTCTCTGCCGCTGTCTTCTTATAGTTGTTATGTAACAGCCAATAATAGAACTCAGGGGTGAGAGAACCGCCACCTGTCTCCATCACCGTTATCTGGTTCTGCTTGGAGGAGTCGTGGTTGTAGGTCACGCTCTGGGCTGTGGCTTTGATGGTGGTTGCTACCGCCATGATGAGTATCATTGTCTTCTTCATGTCCGTTCTTCTTTTGTTTACAATCCGTCAATAGTCAAGTTTTCCTGCCACTTTCCATCGGCTGAAGGCATCTTCCAGTATCTCTTCCTTCGTCCTCGTCCGATACACCTTCTCCTTCCAATAGCCCATGCGCAGCTGCACATACCGCCATGTCTGGAAGTAGGCTTGGTTCAGATGTTTTTCTATCAGGTCCAACGAATTGTTGATATTGTCCAACACCATCAGCAGGTCGGAAGTTGAACAGGCTGCCGCTCCTGTGGCATACAACACGAGGTCGTTGACGCTATGGTAGAGTTGGCTTCCTTCGTTGTATATGTTGTCGATGGCTTTCTTGTTGATGCTGATGAGCATCGTGTCAGCCAGTTCGATGTGTTTCCGCTTGATGACCTTATCATTGAAGTCCTCCAACAGGTTCTTGTAGTCACTGATGCGGTCGCTCACCGTCTGGTAGGTGCTCTTCACGTTCAGCACCGTGCGCAACGACTGGTACATCACATCGATGATGTCGAAGGCCCGGGTGTATTTGTCCAAATCCACATTCAGTTCCTTGTATTTGCCCACCTCTTCACTGCTGTATTCATGCAGCAGTTGATTGCTGTACTCCAAAGTGCTGCGTGCCAGCAAGAGGCTGCGCTGCTTCTTGTGGTCGTTGATGTATGCTTCCACCGATACCGCATCGAATCCCCATTGCGCCAAGGCTGTATTGGGGAAGAGGGTAATCAGCAGGAGAGCTATGATGATGGTATGTCTCATTCTCCGTTCCTCCCTCAGTTTTCGTTCTCGTTATCTTCACCATTCCCTCTGTTAGGGTCTGCATTCTCTCTCCATCGCTCGTAGCACTCTTCAATGAGTGTCCTTCTGCGACCTTGGTCTGCGTCGATTGAAGGAAGAATGTCCTTCAGCACGTCAATGATGCTGCGCTTGTAGTGCATCATTTTTTCTAATGATACCAAGTCGGCGTAAATCTTGGTGATACGGCTATCTACTTCACGGGCTATCTCCAGACGGTCGCTCGACCAGAGCAGGTGTATTACATCGTCATTGTCGGCGGTCTGGGTTGCCTCGCTCTTGGCATATTCTGTGGTGATGCTGCACGACGGGAACTCCTGGGCTATCTCCGAGATACGGCTGTTCACCTGCCTCGTCTTCTCCTCGTCAGAGGCATTCGGGTCAAGGGTCAGCACATCCACCACCTGTGTGTCGGTGTATTCCGAGGTCAGCTCCCACGATATTTGCAGTATCGCACGGTGTATCTTGATGCCAAGGAAGTACTTGGGCTTCCTTGCAATGGACAGTGTCGCCTTGAAGGTGATAATGCCGTTGATGTTGGGCATGGTGGCAGTTCGGACGTAGGTGTAGCCGTTCCACGAACCGGCACCTTGCCACGTGAGATTGTAGGCTGACTTC
Organism: Bacteroides sp. D55t1_190419_B8; assembly: GCF_015558905.1. Taxonomy (NCBI): domain Bacteria; kingdom Pseudomonadati; phylum Bacteroidota; class Bacteroidia; order Bacteroidales; family Bacteroidaceae; genus Bacteroides; species Bacteroides sp. D55t1_190419_B8. The sequence goes on along the minus strand of NZ_JADMOU010000006.1, from coordinate 192,789 downwards.
ACATCCTGCATGATGGCAGGGATGCGGTAGTAGTCATCGGTGGAGGTGGCATTGTCGTTAGCCGCCTCGCTCTTGGCATTCTGTATGTCTGCCAACTGCTGCTGCCATGTCGCCAATTCCTTCTTCAGGTTGTCTATCTTCGTCTTGTTGACATTATGTTGCTGCCGCAAGGCAGGGGCTTCCTCCACAGAGGCATTGGCTATCTGCGTGAGCAGGTTCCTGTTCTCTGTCTCCAACTGGCTTATCTGCGCCTCCAACAGGGCTATCTTGCTATTCGCCTCACGTTCCTTCTCGTCCAGTTCCGATAGGTCGAGATTATTTTCTGATACGCTTGTCCTCATGGCGCATTCCTTGCTGTGGGCATTGAGCGAACCGCCGCACTCACGGCACTTGTACTGCGTGCTGCCCTGTCCGAGGGTGACACCGTCCGAACAGGTGACGCTGATGGTCACGCTCTCCACGCCCTTCAGTTTGGCGGCATCGGTGGCTTGATAGTAACGGCGTGCGTCACTGCCGATGTAATAGACATAGCCCTCCTCGTTGTCGTTATACTCCGAGAGACGTGCCTGCAACTGACGCTTGAAGGTATTCAAGTCCATGCTGTAGGAGTCGAAGACATCCTCATACACCTCTTCCACGTTGTTCCAGCTCTTGGTAACGTGTATCTCGTAGGCGTAGGCCTTCTTGGTCTGCTTGCCGCCACGGCTGATGATGTACGACGACATCCAATAGTTCATCGTATAGGTGAAGCCGTCGCTCTGGGCGTTGAGCTGCTGCACACGGCTGCGGCTCCATCCGGCATGGTTCTCCGAGTTGGCCAGTATCTGCTCTCGCTGCGTGCTGTTAGGGTAGAAGTTGGGGTCGGAGGTGTTGATACGATACCAATGGTCACCGTTCAGAATACTGTTGTCATCGGTCGGCGGATAGTAGTCACAGAGGCTTACGCTGCCTTGGTCTCGTCGGGCAATGTACCAACGCTGTGTATAGTAGTTGCCCTGCGTCTCGCTCAGATAGTCTGTCATCCACGAGGTGATGTTGTAGTTGGAGAGGTCGAAGAGGGCTGCCACGTTGTCCTCGCCACCCACCAGACTAAGGAGTGTGCTGCCGATGCCGTTCTCTGCCTGTTCATAGAGGTCATGGTAGTTGTCATAGATGTCGATGATTTTACTCACCTTGCCATTGAAAAGGTCGTTGAAGGCACTCTGCTGCAAGAGTGCGCCTGATGCCCCGTTGATACCTGCCGTCGCCAACGATGCTCCCATATTGTAAAGCGTCTCGATGTCGGCGGTGAGGTTCTCCACGGTGAAGTTGCCGGGCACACTGGCGATGTCATCCAACAGCTGCTGCCAATCTACATTGCCTATCTCCGAGAGTTTGAGGATGGCGGCTATCTCTTGGTTGATTTCCAAGAACTGAATGTCGGCAAAGGTCAAGCTACTGTTGGTCACGACACTCTCAAACTGCATACACAGCGACTTTGTGTCGGCGCATATCTTCATCAGGTAACTGCCCCAGTAGAGGGCGGTCTGCGGACTTTTCAGCATCATTCCTGCCACCGTCCATATCTTGGGCATAATCTTGTTCGCCACCATATTGTGGATGCGGCGGTAATAGTAGTTCTCCGTGCTACTGCTCCAAATGCCGAGGTCGGTGAATGCCTTGCGCTCCAAGAACTTGGCAGCGAAGATGCCGGCAGTGGCAACCTCTGCGGCATTGTAGTGCTTCAAGATTTCGCCCACCTGCTCGTTATAATAGCTCTCTGCCATAGCTCCAGCACCGAATGCGGCAGCCATGGCGGCAACGATCTGCTTGTCGTAGTTCACGCTGTAATACTGCGCATGAACCCTTCCCACGACAAGTGTAAGACACATATATATTATAATAAGGTATAAACGTCTCATTGCTTCACTACTTTACGTTTTTACTACTTTCAGTTTCTACTATTCCACTACTTTACTACTTGTAGTATTTACTATTGGTAGTATTCACTACTAATCGTATTTACTACTAATCGTAAATACTACCCAGCCACCGTTCCCGAAAGTTTTGCTTTCGGGCATCTGGGCTTTACGTCTATTCCGGGATTTCCGTTTCCATCAATCAGCCCCCGTGCTCGCCGTGTCAGCGGCGAGTGGCTCCATCGTCCGTCAAATTGAGCACATGCCCCGCCTCATTGACCTTCTGCGCAAATGCCAACGACTTCCCGATGCCACTGGCATCCCAATCTCTGCAATACCGCTCGATAGCCTCCTGATGTCTGCACTTCAGTTCATGCTTATAGAGTTTCAATGCCTCCTTCTCAGCTCGCTCGGTGGTGTAGGTCATATAGCACTCGTGCGGCTCCTCCACACCATACACTCCGCTCGTCGATCCACGTCGGATAAACACCTCACGGAAGAAACTTCTTCCCTCCTTGTTATCCAAGCGGTTGACAGTGAATATCTTCTTGCAATCCACATCCGTCAATCCTAATATCGCCTTGATCTCGTCGAATCGCTCACGAAATTTGCTTTGGTCGAGCAGCATCACCACGTCGGAGTTGTTGATGATGGCTTCCTTCACGATGGGACTGCCGATGATGTCCTGTATCTCCTGTGTCACTACGCCCACGCTCGCCCAGAACTTTCGGGCTGTCTTGTATAGGTACTTGATGTACTCGGCCATCAGCGGCGAGGCGATGGCTTTCCATGCCTCCTCGATGACAAGGCACTTGCGGTTCTTCTTCAGGCGCATCTTCTGCAGGAACACGTCCATGATGATGAGCGTCACGATGGGGAAGAGCTGCTTGTTCTCCTTGATGGCATCCACCTCGAAGACGATGAAGGTCTCGTCGAACAAGGTGCTATCCACGTTCTCGTTGAGAATCTTGTCGTACTTGCCGCCACGGTAGAAGTTTTGGAGCATATAGGCGAAGTTGTCGCAGTCGATGGTGGTGATGTTGTTCTCGATGCAGATCTGGTCGAGACGCTCACAGGCGAACTCATAGAATGAGTCGAAGGAGAGGGTCTTCACGCTCAATGCCATGCGCCGTTCCTCCAGTCCCTTGATGAGTTTCTCCACCTTGTCGTGTATCTGCGTCAGCTCCGTGCCGCGCCGCTTCTCCATGGTGGAGAGGTTTTTTCTCAGTGTCTCCTTCTGTGAGGAAGGATAGGGCTGCACACCGTTGAAATAGAAATCGTAATACTCCGTCACCAACTGCTCCACGACACGGAACTCCAGTTCGGGTATCTGCGTCTCCGAGCCTTTCCATATCAGCAGTATCAGGTTCTTCAGGAAGTCTATCTTCTCAATGTTCAGCTCCCGCTTGCTGATGTTGAAGGGGTTCATGGTGATGGGCTTGTCCTCCGTATAGGCGATGTACTTGCCGCCCACATACTCGCAGAGTCCCTCATACGAGTTACCCGTATCGACCATGACGATGTCGGTGTTCTGCTCCCACAACTGACGCACCACGCTGTTCATGTGGAACGACTTGCCGCTGCCCGAAGGACCCAAACAAAAAAAGTTCGAGTTGTCGGTCAGCTTCTCCTTTCCCTCCTTTCCTGTGATGTCGATGGCTACGGGCACACCTTGGCGGTCGGTATAGTATATCTTCAGCGGGGTGTCCTCATTATGCACGATGCGCTCCTTGTACATCAGACAGGTGGCGGCATCGCCGAGGGTGAGGAATCGGTCGTAGTCGGCATTCATGCCATAGCAGTTGCCGGGGAAAGAGTTGACGAACAGCTCCAACTGGTTGTAGGCCCGCTTGCTGATGTGGATGCCCATGCGCGAGAAGGAGTTTTCGAGATGGTTGGTGCATTTCTGTATGTCGGTGTCGCCGCTCACTGCCACCACGAGGTTGTAGTGGGTATAGACGAGCTGCTTGCTCTCACGGGCTATCACCTCCTGCACACGCTTGATGTCCTCTACAGCCATCAGGTTGCTGGGGTTGGGCATGGAGGCATGGCGGTTTTTCTTCTTGTCGAGTAGGGCAAGCTCACGCTTCTGGTTGGGCACGAACACCATCTGGTTGAACACCACGCAGTCGGCTCCGGGCACGCTATCGACGATGCTCACGAGATCAACGGGCATACTGGTGTTGTTCACCTCGATATTTGCGTAGGGACGGATGACCGACGGCAAGTTGGCATAATCCACATCCACAAGGCTATACACCTTGCAGCTACGGTCCCCCATGCCGATGGTCTCGTCATCGACCTTGAAGTTGGTCATCGACACCACCTTGTCACGGAAGTTCATGGAGAAGAAACGGTCCACATACTCGCAGGCTTCCGTTTTGCCGAGGAATCGGGACTTCACGCCGGCATCCCTCAGCTGGTCGTGCACCTTGCGTATCTTCACCAAGAAGTCACGCCATTTCTTGTTGTCGAACGACATCAGACGGCTCTTCTTGTTCTCCTGTGTGATGGTGAGGTAGCAGACGCTGTCGGTAAAGGGTCTGCCGTTGAAATAGCGGAAGTAACTCTCGCTCAGGAACTCATGATTTCCACCGTTCTCTTCCTTGAATGCCTTCCTCACAAACACGTCCTGCTTGTGCAGCGCATAGCCTTCGCCCAAGGTCTGGGCAAGGGCGGCGAAGAGGTGGGTGAACTCATAGTAGGCCTCGATGTTGGCGGAATACTTCTGCACAGGGTTCTCCATCTTCAGAACAGCGGAGTATTCGCCCGTCTTGGTATAGAGCACGCCGATGCCATCCACTTCCTCGATGGAGAAGTAGATGTCCTGGAAGATGCGCTTGCGCTTCCCTCCCGTGCCGAATGCCTTGACACTGATGGCCATGCCCACGCAGATGGCTGAGAATATGAGTATGATGTATAGGGTCATTGTTCTTTTTCTTTTTTAATCGCAAAAAGGCGGGCGCACCCTCATGCGTGATGCCCCCACCTCCATTCACTTACAATCATTGATAGCTTTCCACTTGGACATAATGGATTCTCTTTTTTGTTTTACACTTTCTTTGAATAGGCATAGATGAATATGCCGTTGTCACTCTTCTTGCTGTGCAAGCCCTTGCGCTGCTTCATGACGATGAGAACGCCACCGACAGCTACGGCGAGGACTAGCAGCACGAGTCCTGCCACGAAACCGAAGATGCAGTAGCCGAGGATGAAACCCGCAACGGCTCCTCCTGCGGTGGCTGCCGCCCAGTAGATGTAGCGTCCCTGCAACCCGAAGAACTCCAATGGACGTTGCAGTCCCTTGAAAATGGGATAATCCGGAAAACGCTCTTGCTTTGTATCTGCCATAACTGTCAGTGTTTTAACGTTCTACATACTCACAATCTCACGCTGCGTTTAACCTCCAATGCCGAAGAACAGAGGCAGTGCCTGGGCTGCTGCAATGAGGAAAATACATGCGCCGACGACCATCATGATCTTCTTTTTGAGAATCTGCTTCCGAATTGTAAAGTGCTGAATATCAACACTCCCAAAAAGCAAAAAGTACCAAAAGAAACAAACTGGAAACAAAAATTTCAAAAACCCCAAAATGAAAACATCTGCTTAACATATCTTAACACGGAAATGAACGGAAATTTTCATTTTCTATCATTTTGTGCTGCGTTCCTGAAGGTGCAAAATCAGGTATTGTGAACCTTATTGTCGTTTCAGCAATCAGGTTGAAAAAATGGCTTTAGTTGGAAAAATGTGCACGAAAAGTGGGCTTTTCAGGTGGCATTTTATAGTATTTTCTGCGAAAATACAGTTGTATGTTTAACTTTCTACGTATAAGTCTCTTTAGTCTCACGGAATTTTATTAACTTTGCACCAAAGTTTATTTTAATTGCAATTTTATGGTCACTTATTTTGATGCATGTGAGATTCTTGAAATGCTGTCTGAAGCATCTGTAAAGGTGTTTCTGGACGGCGGTTGGGGTGTCGATGCACTTATAGGCAGAGAAACAAGAATACATAACGACATCGATCTGTTCGTAGAGAAGAAAGACTATGGTAAGGCCATATCCGTGATTACCTGGAAGGGATACAGAGAAGTTGTAATGGACTATACGACCGATAGCCATACTGTCTGGAAAGATGACAACGGAAGAATAATCGATCTGCATTGTTTCGAATATGTCGAAGATGGAATTCTATATGACGGATACACTTTCCCAAGCGAAACTTTCTCAGGTAAAGGAAATATCGGGAATATTGAGGTAACATGCATAAACCCGGAGGCACAGGTACAGTTCCATCTTGGATATGAATACGATGAAAATGATGTCCACGACGTCCTGTTATTATGCAGAACTTTCAATCTTGAGATACCGGAGCAATATAAAACTCACATCTGATTCAATATGCTATGATTACTGATAGTTATGATATTGAAACTGAACCAATGATCAATCTGTTTGATTTCTACGGCAGACGTGGAGATTTTGCAGATATATGCCTGATAATATTCTCGAAGGAGATTCATCGGCATTTACTTGATTCCTACGAATCTGAAATTATTGCAACTATGCCGGCTTGCAATGGCGATACGCATATCTATAAAACAACTTATAAAGGAGTTACGATAACTTTCTACCTGTCAGGAATAGGTTCAGCAGTAGCATCCTCTCAATGTCATCTTGCAAGCTGGCTAACTGGAGCATCAAAGTTCATTATGTTCGGTTCCTGTGGCAGTCTTGACCGTACAACCACACAAGGTAGATTTATCATACCGACACAAAGTTACAGAGGGGACGGGTGTTCATATTATTTTGCAGCACCATCCGACTATATTGATATAGCCGCAAGCAAGGAACTTTCCATAATTTTCGACAAATTATCTGTACCATATATTACAGGTAAAATATGGACGACAGATTCGATGATCAGAGAAACAAAAGGACTTGTACGCAAACGTATGGAAGAAGGGTGCATCGCTGTAGAAATGGAATTGGCTGGAGTTCAATCTGTGTGCGACTTCTACAATTTGAAGTTGTATGCTTTTTTTGAAACAGGTGACATTTTGGATACAAATGGATATGAAGCCAAAGGCTTGAACAATGCCAACCATAGTTTAAACAAACTTTATATTGCTTTAGAAACGGCAACCTACATCTGAAGTATATCAGAATTGTAAATTCCCATTTAGCGGACTATATAAAAAGTATTCCATAACCATCTATACGTGGTTTACGGAATGCTTACTTTATAACAATTAGGTTTACACTCGTTTATTTTGACGGTGCAAAGTTACTCATGCTATCTGGCTCCCACAACGGGCAATAGTGCACATTTTCAAGAAAATGACGTTTTCAAGAAAAAAAATATCCCTACAAACTTAGACTATGCCAAGTTTCGTAGGGATTTTGGAGGGTATAAACATTAGATTACTTCGTCCAGTGGTAGTGACTGTCGAGCATCAGGAAGATAGCCAAGCCGAAAATAACGAGTCCAAGGACAAAGAAGAACCAGAAGAAATACTGCACATAGTGTCCGAGGTAGGTTCCGTCGTACTCCTTGTACCTTTCCTGAACCCTTCTACGTTCTTCATAAAACATTTGATTGACCTCACGGATATGCTTCTGCATCTGAGTGGTCATCCATTCATGTTGTTTGTCGAACATGTCCTGAATCTTCTTCCAGTCAACATCATCGACTCTGACTGAAACCTTCAACTTGGTTGGGGCATCCTTCAGAACATTGTCAATGTGGGTATTGATGGTGTCAACCTTACCACTGATAGTGTCAACGGCATTGCCAAGAGCAGTCTGAGCTGAATTGTACTTACGGATGGCAGACTCCAGTTGAAGAGTTGCATTGATCCAAGTGTTGGTCGCTTTGTCAATGTTCTCACTCAACTGCCTGAGTTCAGGCGCACGACTGACAACAGCATCCTCGGCATCATGCTCTTCAATCTCTTCCTGGACTTCGTTCATCATGTCATCGAAGTCAGGCTTCTGCTCGTCATCTTCGATGAGTTCTTCTACATGTTTTGTTCTTCTCATTGATATGTAGGATTTGTCTAACGGTGGAATGAACGTCTTTTCTGCGGTGGCTTGCACATGGCATGAGCCATCTGGAGGCAACGGCGAGCCCGCTCACGCTCGTCTTCGTCATCATCCTTACCCCAACCAGAGGAAGGAGCAGAACCACCACCGCCACAAGATTCGGACACGGTTGTTGCTGCATCAATCATATCAAGGAAGAGAAGCATACCTACATGAGAAATGTCCTCTCTTGATGCAGTCATATCAGAATCAGGAACCTGAACCTCATTGAGGAAGATGTCCTTGACCGTGTTCGGAATATAGATTCTCTTCATTTCACCGCTAACATTGACATTGAAGGCAGTCTTGGTAGCAACTGGCAATGGCTTAGAATTGGACTGGGTAGGTTTCGTTGTCTGAGCAACATGGCGAGCAGGGCGAGCCGGTGAAACGGAAGGTGAAGCAGGTCGCATCTTGACCTGAGTAGGCTTAGGATGCATCTTCTTCCATGTGGCTTCAAGCTGTGATACCATGAACTTTCGACCGATGGCAGAAGCCTTGAACACTGAGGCATTCTTGCCGATGGTGTAGCCCACAAGTTTGCAGTTAGTAGTGTCATACCTTGGATTGACCTCATAGCCTCTCATGCGAAGCATATCAAAGTAACGGTCAATGTCGAAACTATCCATCTTCTGAAGGGTATATTCGCAAAACTCCGCTATATCTTGTTGGCGCATTTCACGAACCTCCTGAGGTTGCTCCCAACCATGCCTTGCGTTGATAATTTCCGCAGCCCTTATTGCTCTGATGTGAACATCGTGAACATCGTTGGTCTTGCCGTCATTATCCACACGGCAACAGTCAAGATGCAGGTGAAGGGTTCCAGACTTGGAATCCCGATGCAAGGCAGCAACACTCATAGAATTGCGGAAATTGGTCTTGACCTTCTCCTTAAAGCCTTTGGGTAAAAGTCCGACTGAATCCAAAGCTTCCAATCCTTCATCAGCGAGGTTTGCCCAGTCATCCAAGGTATAGTTCTCTGACTCTTCCTTGGATGGGGAGAGTACAAACGTGGTCATGAAGCGTTCCAACTTTCGCCCAACAGTCCTGTCCTGTTGATGCAACTGGCAGTGATGCTTCATCCGATACCAGATTTCGGTGGCATCGAGATAGTCAGGCATGTGGTTCACCTTGACCACGGTTGCATCCTCCTTCTCCATTGCGTACCTTGCGGCATTGCCGCCATAGGCTACTGGTCTTGCGAGTATAATCATTCGTCTTCTTGAACTTTGGTCAGTACAGGAGAAGTAAGGTTGTCTTCAATGCTATACCAGTGTTTGATGAGTCGTTCAACGGCTTCAATCCACCACTTCATGAACTTTGGAGATCTGAACATCTTCTGCTTTTCCTCGGGTGAAGCATCGTGCAACTTACTGCGGACTTTTATCAAGTCGGTACGTGCCTCAGTCAGAGAGTTCAGGGCTTTGCTTTCCTCTGGAGTGAGTCGCTGACGTGGGTGATGCTTCTTGCCAGTCTCAACGAGATACTTGCCTATGCTCATACCACATTCCTTAGCGAGTTTTTTCAGTTCCTTCCAGTCCTTATCGGTACAGCGGAAGGAATGCACCCTTGTGGGTGTCTTCTTGATAATCTTCTTTTTCTTAGCCATATCTTTGAATATGATTAAAGGGATGAATATAAATCAGTAAAAAAGAAGGACATAGGTCTGCGAGCCTGCGAGTAGCCCGAGAAACTTTTAGGACTGCATAAATTTGGTCACAAATAATGTAGTACAAAAGGATTTCTCGAAAAGTACCTCTTAAAAATCGGTCCTTTTACCTGCTAAGTTCCCGTCAGGGCTTAGAAAGTCGTTTCGGCTTGCCGTGTTGTCCTGTATCGGTAAACGTCCTTTGGGATGGTTTGGCGGTGCAGGTCGCATTCCTGAGTCCTCAGACGGCTATTTGTTGCCGTTCTGGTTGTAGTAGCCGTTAGGCTTCTGATAGCCGTTGAAAGGCGGTCTTTGATTGCCGTTAGGCTGTTGTGGCTGCTGTCCTCCTTGCTGAGAAGGTATCTGCTCATGCTGCTTCCCTTCATTCTGCTTGCCATCGGCTTCACCTTGGGGAGAAGGGCTGTCAGCAGACTGCGGGGAATTGTTTTCAGGAGGTGATGGTGACTTGTTGCCATCTGCTCCAGACTTACCCACATTGCCACTATCATTAGATTGTGGTGATTGGTGCGACACATTGCCAGTTGTCTGAGGATTGTTGCCCTCGGCAGAGTCATTGGATTTGTCATCGGCAGAAGCAGAACCTTCCTTGTCCTTCTTCTTGTCATCAGGATCCTCAGTGATGATGACCTTGGAGGCAGGAACTTCCGCATGGATGATTGCCGTACTGTCGTTATTGCGCTTTAAGGCAAAGGCATTCGACACGAACTTGGCATCAACATACCAGCCTGAGAGACAATGAAGGGTGTAGATGCGGTTATCTTCCACTTCCTGAGAAGAGAAAATGCCCACAGCCTCCATAGCATCCAACAGCTTTGGAACCGTCTTGCGGTCTTTGTCCCAGAGTTTGGCAAGTTGGGTATTGTCAACCATAACTTGACCTGCCAAGATTTCTACTTGCTTGGTCTTGCTGATTTGCACAAGTTTTGGAACTGGCTCGGCAAGATCCACAAGCGACATGAAGCATTCCATACGGTCAATCTTGTACTTCTTGCTTCGAAGATGCTTCAACTGCTCTTCAGAGAAAGTGAAGCAACGATGTAATTTTTTATCGTCCATAGTCTATGATATTATTGAAATGTAACCGAATAAAGGGAAAAGGAATATGCCATCAAAAAGAAGAGAATCACTGGATAAGTTCAACCAGGGATTTCTTCATGTCATCATCAATGACTCGGTATCGGGCAAAAGCAACGCTGCCTTTGGCATGACCAGACATAGAAGCAACCAAATCAGGGTCTTTGACCATGCGGTAAAGATTACCGATAAAAGTCCTTCGTGCAAGATGAGAGGTAGCCACATCTGAGATTGGCTTCTTCTCTTCAAGCCGTGTCTTAGGGTTAATCACAGTGACAACACGATTTACCTTGGCACGCTTCAAGATTCTACGGATAGCATCGTTGAACTTGAAGTTATAATGCTTGGGGAAGATTGGTTCATCATCACCATGGTCATGGCCATCAAGGATAGCCATAGCCTTGGGGATAAGAGGAACCCTTACAACGTCACCTAACTTGCCCTTGGTCTTGATGGGGATATATTCCAGAACACCGTCAATAATGTTCTTGGGGGTGAAGGTCACAAGATCACTATGACGGCATCCGACCATACACTGAAACACGAACATATCACGATACTCAGCAAGTTCTGCATCATCCGTTAGGTCTGCATCCAGAACTTGGTCACGCTCCTGAATGGTCAGGAAATATGGAGTGCCATAGAGTGCCTTGGGCATGTCATAGCCAAAGAAGGGGTCATTGTTTGTGACTCCCTGCTTTCGTACCCAGTTGCAGACGGTACGCATCAAGGTCATGTTAGTGACGATGGTATTCATAGATATGTCATAGTCAGAAGACAGGAAATCCGCAAACACACGAAGATCATCGGCAGTCATGCTGTCAATGTTCATCGGGTGTTTGTGTTCATCCTCAAAACGAGTAACCTTGTCAATCAGGCATCGGGTGTTGCACTCCTGATGCTTGCCGAAATGCTTGTTCTGAAGGTACCTCTCTGCCCAGATGACAAAGGATTTGCTTACCGCCATGCCACTGCCCATGCAATAGGCATTGGGGTGGTGATAGGCAAATATCAGTCGTCTTAGCCAGTCGGAGTTTGCTCCGATATAGTATTCCCTGGTTATGATACCTGTAATCTCCTTGACCTGTGAGTCAAAGAGGTTTCTGGTATCGTCATCCACAAGATTGACACGGCTCTTGTAGCCCTGTCGTTCTTGGCTCCAGTGATTGGGATTGATCTGAAGTTCGCTTGCGCACTTGACATCAAGCCCTTTGTCACGGACACGGAAGTACACCGAAGCACGGCTGTCAAGGTCGTTCTTCGATGTATCTTTCTGACGTATGTAAGCGGTAACTCTCATTGATATGTCTATGATATGACAAAAGGGAAAGAAGAAACTATCTGCGGAAATGCAGGTGACGATGCTCGGGATAGTCCGAAGCAATGTCCTTCAGCTGCTGTTCAAGTCGCTCGTTCTGGTATGGAGTGAGCGCATGGATAGCCTTGATGCAGACACTCTGCACAAGCAGGGTTCGTCTGCCGATAGTGTTTTCTTGGTCAATGCCCTTGTTGGCATGTGAAATCTCGCACAGTTCATTGAAGGCATCCTTCATACTGTGATAGCCTGTGCCATCCTTGGCATAGGTAACGGCAAGGCTGGCTACCTGAGCCAGTTTGTCGTTGTACTGCTGTTGATTGAAATCCTGATTCATAATACTCATTGATTAGTGGTTGGCAAGTTCATTCAGCTTCTGGGCTGCTGCCTCCTTGGTCTCAGCCTCAGACATGCTGCGGTTCTGACGCATCCACTTCAGAAGTTCAGCCTTCTCAAAGTAGATGAGTTTGCCGTTTGGACGGAAGAAAGGAAGCTCATGACGATGGGTCATCTTGTAGAGACTGCTCTTTGATATACCCATGAAAAGGGCTGCTTCTTCAAGTGTCAATACCTCCTTGGCTGCGCTGAGAGTGTTCTCCAGAACCTCGATGCGATGCTCAAATGACTCTACCTTCAAAAGAAGAGTCTCGTTGTCAATAGTCTTATTCATAATCTTGATATTTAGTTGTTTACGTTATCCTGAATGCTTGGTTTTGAGATAGCAAGCCCCTAAGGGTAGCGGAAACCACTACCTTGAATCAGGGCACTGCTTTTGATGAAATGAAACTGGTTGTTATCCTGAATCGGCTCGTTAGCCGTTATTCGTTATCCTGTATATCTATGACCTTGCGAGGGTGCGTGTTGGTCGCTGCCGTTCGCTTGGTTCGTGGAATCTTCTTGTTCTCGGTGTGTGGCTTGCGACTCCTGAATACCGTCTTGGTATTGGAGATAGCCTTGACCTTTTCCTCAGTCAGCACGTCTGCATAGACTGCGGTTGATTTGAGCGACTTGTGACCCATGAGTTTCTTGGTGGTCTCGATGTCACCAGTAGCCGCTTGGATCAATGTGCCAAAGGTATGTCGGGAGGTATGGAAGGAGATTGTCTTCGTGATACCTACCTTCTTGGCTATTCGTTTGAGAGCTGCATCCACATTGGCATGGGCAGGAAGGTGGAAAACCTTGTCATCCTTCTTGGGTGGCATCCATGCTTCTGCGGTTGAGCAGATTGGGACGGCATTGAGTTCCTTGGTCTTCTTCTGGACGATTACAAGTGTGTTCGTTACCTCGTTCCTCATGATGTTTGACCATCGCAAAGCCCTTATGTCGCTGATGCGTAGTCCTGTAAGGCAAGCGAAGCCAAATGCCAACTGGGTTTCCCTGACTCCGTTAGTCTCTTCGGATGCCATGAAGAGTTTGAGTTCATCGGGTGTAAGGTACAGCTTGTGACCAGACTTTGGCTTGGAGATTGTGTCTTCCTTCTCCAACTGATAGAAGGGGTTTGCCTTCAACTTGCCAGTCTTGACTGCCTTGTTGAATACTGCGACAATGCGTTGCTGCATGTTCCGCAAACTGGCATTACTCAACGGCTTTGCCTTGACTCTCACATACTTCTGAGGTACATAGTCATTCTTCAGCCAAAGAAAGAATGCCTTGAACCATGTCTTATCGAACTTCATCAGAGTGATGTGCGGTCTGCGTTTGGCTTTCAGAAACTCCTTCATGCGTTCTTGAAGGTATTGAGTCTGCTCGACAGTCCTCTTGGAATATTCGGGATTGCCGTCCATCCACTCCATGTAAGTCTGGATCCAGTCAATGACTTCGGGTGAGTCATCGTTGGGAATGTCGGGTACAACCATCAAGTGACCTTTCTCGGGAATGGTCTCGGGATGAAGGACGCGCTCGGCACGAATCTCCTGCGCACGTTTCAAGGTAGCCTCGTTGCGTTCCTTTGTCTCTTGGTTAATCTCAGGGATTAGGTAGAGGGAAAGGAACTCAAACTTGCGCTTGCCATTCTCATAGATGTCAAGATACAGGCTCTTGTTGTCGTTTTCAAGGTCTTTTTGTCGAAGTGTGATGGTCATATCAATGATTGTTATAATTGGTTATACCACTGGGGTGAAACACCACCCTGGTTTATCAAAGGGGGTGATTTCAAGTCACCTCCCTTAACTCTTTGAGGGGGGGGGTACTTTCAAAGTACATCCTTTACTTGAACATTCCATCAATGAGGTTGATGGCTTCCTCCTTCTTCTTATCTACGATTTTCGCATAGATTTCAGTGGTCTGAATGTTGGTGTGACCCATCAACTTGCTTGTGGTGAACAGGTCTGCGCCAAGTGTCAGCATCATTGTGCCGAAGGTGTGACGTGAACAGTGGAAACTGATGTGCTTCTCTACACCTGCTGCCTCTGCCCATTTGCGAAGGGCTCTGCCTATGACGGTCTGAGTAGTTGGTATATCAAAGAAGGGAGTTGTTATTCCCTTTGGTTTTGGTAACCAACGCTTTGCCTCTTCAGAGAGTGGGATGATGACAGGCTTCTCCGTCTTCTGCATTTCCATGTCAATATACTCGCCCTTGCCGTCAGGAGTCTTGAAAATGTGAATCGGTGCAAGTTTGTACATATCACTGAGTCGCAATCCAGTGAAACAAGCAAAGATGAAGGCTTGCTTGACCTCTGGGCGGTAACTGTCGGTTGCCATGAGGGCTTTAAGTTCCTCAATGGTAAGGTATTCCTTCTTGCCATCCTTTGGCTGAATGCGCTCCTTGGCATCCAGTTCCTTCATTGGATTGTTTCGGATAATACCTTGACGGACAGCATTGTTGAGAGTAGTCGAGAACATGCCGAGGTAACGGCTTGCCGTGTTCTGGCTGATAGGTCTTGGCTCAATGTACTTGCAGTGTGAGTTTGGGAAGGTGCGAAGGAACTTCACATACCCACGGCAGAAATCAGCATTGACCTCTTCAAGGGTGATGAAGGTCTGATTGGACTCTTCAAGATATTTCTCCACGGTGTGAAGCATTTCAACACGACAATGGAGGGTTGACTTCTTGGTGCTGACTCCACCTTCACAATACTTCTTGATCCATCCTGTCAAGAGTTGTGAACCCTGCTTGACGGTTTCCCAGTCTTGCACTCCGTGACCATGGAGAGCCTTGATGCGCTCTGCCTTGATACGTTCTGCGAGTGCCATCGTTTCCTTGTTCTGCTCCTTGCAGAGTGGATTGACCTCAGGAATGATATAGAGTTTCAGATACTCATACTTTCTGACTCCCTTCCAGTAGATGTCAAGATAGATACTCTTGTTGCCATCTGCGAGAGGTTTGAGACGAATCTTAATCGGCTCCTTCAGTTTGACTTGTTTCTTTGGTCTTGCCATGCTTGTTTATATTTTATTTTGGTAATTTACTCCCGAAAGAAGGGAAAATGAATTTTGCAGAGGGTCTGCGAGGGTTGGGCTTTTCGGATGCTGATATATCGTTTCTGCATCGTGATTATGCCTTTGAAAGCATGTGCAAAGATATGAAAATCAAGCCATATATGAGAAACAAATCAGAAACAAAAATCATTTTATTATATCTTTTTAAGAGTCGGTTGAGCAAGAATCGGAAAAATCAAAAAATCGCTTATTCGCTTGATACTAAGCACTTTATTTGTCACTTCCTTTCTTATCCTTTCCAACCAATTTTGGAGGACTAAGATATTTTTGACGTCCTGTTCCTCGTTGTTCATGGCGATGTAAACGCTTATGGCTCCGACAATTGCAACGACACCTGCAATGGCATAGCAGAGCTTCACCACGATAGGTACATACTTGGCAATCTCCTCCGTCACTGTGGTAAGCGCGGTCGTTCCTGCCGAGTAGTCGCCGGCTGCGTTCTGTGCCATTGCTGCGGTGGTGCCGACAAGCAACATCAGGGCGAGCGTTTTCATGCGCTGTGAAGAGAAGAATCCCTTCACCTTCTTGTTAATCCTTTCAAACATTCTTTTTACCTTTTAATTTGTTACACTTTGAGTTATCTTATCTCGTATCACCTGTATCTCAAATCTGATAACCGAAGAAAGCGGGGAAGACGATGGTCGCTCCTATGAGGAACAGGCAGGCTCCCACCAGCATCATGATGTTCTTCTTCACTCCTTCTTCGCCCGTATTCATCTTTATATATATCTGCAAGGCGCTGACTATGACCACGATGCCCGCCACTGCATAGCACAGATAAACGATATAGAGCATCATCGTCACGGCATAGTCATGGGCACTCGCAAGTGCGTCCGCTCCCCAGCTGTAGTCCACGTTGCCACACTTAGCACTGGCCAGAGCTGGGGTTAAAGCGGCATATAATGATAGAAATGCACTTCTTGTTTTTGACATCATATCTCATTATTGAGTGATTCCACCTTGACCATGTCACGTCCATTGTGACGAAGACCGCGGGCGATGATGGTGTTGTTCAATTCTTCCGAATACATGGGGTCGGAATAGGTGGTATTCACTTCCTCCATCTTCTTCTCGATTGCGCTTTGTATCTTTTCAAGCACATGAGGCTTGCTCTCTTCCGCAGTGGCGGCTGCCTCCTCTGTAGGCTCTGCAAGCTGCTTCTCCTCGTAGGCTGTCTCATATTGGTTGTCGCCTACGCTGAAACCACCGTCGCTCTCGCTGACCGCTATCGACTCTTCCTCGTCGGTCATGTCACTGACATCAAACGACTCGCCCTGTGACTTCTCGTCCTTGGGCTTTCCGTACAGATCCTGCACGATGATGACCGTATAGTAGATGACATAGATTATGGTCACGACAATGGCGAATATTACAAATGACTTCATATTTTCAAGTTTGATTTTACTATGGTTTGGCTTATTGCCGATGCAAAGGAACTACCTTTTCTTCAATCTTAAACCGAAATGACTTTCCGCGGAGCCAAATCTTAACTCTAATTTTGATTACACTCGCAATCATACTCAAAAATCAAACTCGAAAGGCACAAAAAAAGCCCTTCCGATAGGGAAGAGCTTGTAAAGAGGGTGGATGAAAAAAATGTGGATGGCTATATGGTCAGGTACTTGCCATGGGAGAAGTCCTGATGTTCGTTAGAGAAAACATAGCCCAACTGGTTGGACAAGCATTGGGTGTTGCCTATCCTGGCATCGATGTTGGTGTGCGAATGTCCGTATATCCAATAGTCTATGCCGCTATCGGTGATATAGTCCTCCAACTCTACGGTGAACGCCACGTTTGCCTTGCTGCCTTGAAACTTTGGGTGGAGCATACGGAACGATGGTACATGATGGGTGACAACAATCTTATGGGCTGCTTGCGAATATGCCACTGCATCCTTGATAAAGGTGAGGCAACGTTCATGCTCAGCATTGAATTGGGCATGGGTCATCAGCTCACCTTTATATAATATACGGCGGAAGTCGCTTATCACTTGCTCGGTGAAGTAAGCGTCCTCCAAAGGAATCCTCGACCAAAGGGTGGAGAGGATGATGTCGGTGTCGCCAATCCTCGCAATACCGTTGTAGTGGCTGAATACATTGGGACGTACCTCCAAGAGATAGCCGTCGGGCAGTGTCGCCACATCATAATATTTGTAGAACTCATGGTTGCCCATGCAGCAATGCACCTCCTTGTAGTTCTCCGATGCCCAGTCCCAAAAGGG
The DNA here is from genome assembly GCF_015558905.1 of Bacteroides sp. D55t1_190419_B8. Classification (NCBI taxonomy): domain Bacteria; kingdom Pseudomonadati; phylum Bacteroidota; class Bacteroidia; order Bacteroidales; family Bacteroidaceae; genus Bacteroides; species Bacteroides sp. D55t1_190419_B8. Next base: position 175,088 of record NZ_JADMOU010000006.1, on the reverse strand, counting down.
ATGCTTGGAGTAGTTGTCATCGCCGAGATAGCCGATGTCGCCGGCAAGCAGCAGTATGTCGCCCGTCACCTCCAAGGGGTGGGCTTTCAGATACCGCCAATTGTCGGCAAACTCCAGATGCAGGTCGGATGCGTATTGTATCTTCATATTGGTCATGCTTCTATAAACAATTCATCCAGTTGATCTAACAGTCCGGTCACAAATGCCTCGTCTTGACCGAGTGACTTTGACAATGGTTCTGCGAGAGTTGACCAGTCGGCTCTGATGGAGGCGACAAACTCCCTTATACATGCCACTATTGAAGCAGGAGCCTCAATGTTGTCCTCAGTCATTATGACCACATTTTTCAGGATGTCCGAACGGTGCTTCTTGATGTCTTTGGTGTTCACATGCTTGCCGTCCCGCTTGTCTGCCATGAGATTTAGGTAGGCTCTTGCCTTCAGTGCTATCAAGGCAGCGGAATTGGCATGGCGTATGCCATCAGTCAGTTGGCTGTGTGCGATAGTAAAGTGATAGTAATCATCGTCCATGATGATGGCACTAAGACTCGACACATCTTCATCGGTCGGGATAGGTTCTATGACAAATCCCTTTGGCTCTCCAAGCACGTCGGGGTGGCGTGACAGCAGTTCTATCATCTCGGGATAGCCGTCTTTACCATCAAGGAAACGATACATTTCATACCTTGGTGGCTCACCAGCCTCCTGTTTCCTCTTTTCAGGTCGATAGCCAGCCTCCCGCACAAACTGCCAGAAGCGATTGGCGAAAGCCTCGGTCATGTTCTCTACGATGACTATCATGTCGATGTCGTGTGTGGCGCGTGGACGCACCACGGTATTGGTCATGGTGATGTCACAGGCTGCTCCGCCTATCACCACATAGTTTTCTGAGTATTCCGCAAATGCTTCACGGAACTTGACTAATCCTTCCATTTCTGTTCACTGATTATTCGTTCTACTTCTTTTTCTACTCTCGGATCATCATCATCTCTCAACGAAAGGACAAGGGAAAGGCGATCAACCCACTGGCTTTTGTCGCCCATTTTGCTGACAACAGGGTATTTCCATACCTCTATGATATAGTTGCCGTCATAGATGTTGGGATTCTCCATGACATCAGCCGACTTGACGGCACGATATTCCTTGCTTGTCATCATTATCATCTCTTCCCGGTCACGATTAAGCATGGAATAATGTGCCAGGGCATTGATGCCGCATACGGGGTATTCCGCATCCAAGCGTATGTCATCGCAAAAGATGCGGTTCTCCACAGGTGACAGCAAGACGTTCTGAGCCTTGTCCCACAGTTCCTTGCCCTTCAACTCGAAGTGTACCACCTTGCTGCGCTGTCCGTTCTGAATCTTTTGACACAGTCCTACATCTTCAAGACAGGTGACACCCAACGTGACGCTTTCGTAAGAATATGGAAGCAACGGTGCAATATCCCTTGGCGACATTCCTTCAATACTGCCCACCTGTAGGTGATAGAGTAGTATGTATTGCGCCACAGGGGTCAATACTTCGGCAATCTTCCTGTTGCTTGTCTTCTCCAATGCTATGATGCCTGGCAGATGGGCATATTCCTCGGACATGACAAAGAAGACTCCTTTGTCTGCCAGTCTGTGTCGCTCGTAGGTGGGTCCGGGCGCAAGGATAAACACCGCAGGCAGTCCCAGGGCTTCGGTCAACCGCTTGCCCGTGATGGCGCAAGTCCGTGGAGAGGGATTGCCCTTCTTGGGCTCAACGAACAGCAGGGGCGTGCCTTGGTATGTGCCATCATAGAAACGGTATGAGAGTTTCTCGCCAACCGTGATGCCTTTCAGGCTTTCCTTGGCACGAGGTTCCACCTCAAAGCGTCTGCCCAATATCCTTATTTCTTTTTTCAATTCCATTCTGCTACATTTTAATAATGTATTAAAACGATGCAAAAATAAGGATAATAATTGAGAATCAAGCATGTTTGGGCGAAAAAGTGCAGATTTGATATGTAATTTCAATGCATTTGAGCCATTTTTGCATCAAATGATGGTGTTTTCGTCTTTATAATGTCATTCAGATGCCGTTCGTTTCTTCCTCATCAGATAGTCGTTGACATCCTTGTAGTCGGCATATCTGAAGGACTCGTCCGTCACCCTGTACTCGAATACATTGCTGATGCTCTCAACCGTCTTGCGTCCTGCCTGGTCGTTGTCGAGGAAGCAATGGATGTGGGTGTAACGGTCAAGGTAATGCAATGCCTGTTTGAGGTTGGCGACTGAGTTCAGTATCATATAGTCGCAAGGGCTTTCAACGACAAACCATCGGTCTTGCTGTTTAACGAGGGTCATATAAGCAAGGAAGTCCATGAAGCCCTCAAAGACCAGACAACCGTTTTGCCACTCGTTGAACGTATGGGCAAGCAGGGTGATGTCCTTATGCCCGATGCAGCCCTTGAAATAGGGATTGCGCACCTCATGTCCTTCACTCAGATTGCCAAAGGCAATGCCATAGTAATGTTTTTGCTCAACCTTGTAGTGTATCTCCCTGCAATACATCCTGCCAATGGTGATGTCTATCCGTCGGCTACTGAAATAGGACAGCAGAGAATGGTTGCTCAGTGGGAGCAGCTTCACATCGTTCATCTTGGTTGTCGTGTATTCCTTGGCTGCGATAGCGGTCTCGATTGCCTTATCCACAGTGGCAATACTCTTGGACGCAAGGTAGGCAAGGGCATCGGAAACGGATTGTTTGTTATACATACGCTTTACCAGCTCCACAAGGTCACCGCCCTCCTTAATGGCGTAGTCGTACCACAGGTTCTCCTTCTTGCTGACCTTGAACGATGCGGTCTTCTCGTCCCTGAAGGGTGACAGATACCAGTAGGCATTGCCCTTCTTCTTTTTCAGCGTTACATTCTCCTTGTCTAAGAAGTCTATAATGCTCAGTTTCTTCGATTGTTCAATATTCATTGTACTTTCATTTGTTCGGTTTTACTTTGTCCATGGAAACAGTTTACTTTACCCTTTCTCCTATATAGGCACACCCGTAAACTAAACCATTTGCTAAACTACTTTTCCGCTTCCCAATTCAGCCTCCGATTTCGGTTTACTTTGGCCTTATTTCTTATATATAGGTACGGACGTAAACTAAACTGGTTTCTGAACTGTTTTTATTCCTCTTCATGGAACAGGTCAATCTCGGCAGGTGTATATCCGAAATAGTAATGATTATCCCGCTTCACTATGAGCTTTTGCTCGTTAATCAGGTATTTCAGCATTTTGATGATGACGCTTCTGCCACGCTTAAAGCCAATGTCTGCATAGGCTTGCGTTAATTCCTCCACCATGCGATCGAATCCTTTGATAGGTTTCTCCTTGAATGCAGCCGTCAGCGCCTCGTTATGCTGTTCGGATGTCAAGTCTTGGTAAGTAAACCTTGACGGTTGCTTGTCACCTTCTTCCTTCTCCGGCGTGTGCTCGACAATCTCTGGCAACCCTTCCTCATTGACTGTAAAGGCAAACGGCTTGAACTCCTTCTCACGGATGTGCATCGCCTTCACCTCGCTGATGTCGGGATTGGTGGTGCTCTTGGTGATGACAAGCACCGTCTCTGCCTTGTTGTTCATCTCCGTACCGATATGCCCGCGCACGTTATTGTCGCCCTTGTTCTGATGCAATACGCAATGGATGTGCAGGTCATACTTTGATGACCATTCCATCATCTTGTTGATGACCTCGACCGATTCTCCCGCATTGTTGATGTCGAGAAGCAGGTCTCTGATTCCGTCGATGATGACCAGTCCATAGCTTTGGTCTTGGGCAAGCGCATAGTCTATGACCTCTATCCTGACGGAGGGCGTGTACTCTCTCAGACAGATAAAGTCAAGGTTCTCGTTGTCGATGCTTGTAGGTAGACCAGCGAGCTTCAGGATGCGCTCCAGCACATTATGGCAGTGATAGCGGCTCTGCTCCGTATCTACATACAGTATCTTGCGTTTCCCCTCTGGCAGACTGGCGCGATAGTTCAGTACCTTGCCGTTGGCGAGGGAAGCGGCTACCAAGGCAGACACGTTGAAGGTCTTTTTCGCCTTTGCCTTACCAGTAGAAGCACTGAAGTTGCCCAATGTGGCTATGCTGGAATTATCAACCCATATAATCTGAGGAGGTGTTTTATAAGTATCTGTTGCCTTTATCAACGATTCGCTCAATATGCGATTGAGACGCTGTACTCCTTCCTCTTTTGAGTTAGGCTGTACATGTTTGTTATTTTCTTCCATTTTCATTCTTTCGGATTATCAATTTCTATTTTCGTTACCATTCCAATGACCTCTTGTTTGTTTTGGAGCAGCCACTTGTCGATTTCTTCTCTATTAAAATACAGCATTTTTCCCCTTGGCTTATAGTGTGGAACTTCTTTTGCGGCTGTAAGTTTGTATAGCAGGCTTTCAGAAACACCAATATACTTACATGCTTCGTCAAACCCCAAGACGGTTTTGGTCTGCTTGACCATCTTCTCCAATTCCTCGATTCGCTCTATTAGTTTGTCAATAGGTCCCAAAGCCTCCAAACTGTCTTCTATTGCGACAATTCGCTCATAGAGTCTAAAATGTCTTTCATTCATGTGTCACGTACCTTAATTAAATTGTTTACAGACAGTAGCACGGTTATATTAGCCGTCTATTCTTTCTTTGTGTAGATAGTACATATTCCTCTGCTTCTCTTTGAATCTCGTTCTTCGATTTGCCCTTGGTTCCTTGAAGCCATTCATCTATCTCAGATTTGAGGAACATGATGCGTTTGCCTCTCTTGTGAAACGGTATTTCCCGATTGCTTGTCCAGCAATATATGGTATGCTCTACCGGATGTGTTGGGAGATAAGCACATAATTCAGCAACCGTAAACCATGTTTCTTCTTTTTCTGATTGAACAAGTTCATATATACCATCAATCTTGTCTTCTAATGATGACAGCTTTTTCAGTACCCCCGTTATAGCGTTGGGAATATCTTCAAATCTTATACTATTTTCTTCCATGCTAATTATTTTTTATGATTTTTGATGCAAAGTTATGGGGAGACTGTCACTAAATAGAAAAAGTAACGTGATAGTAAGGCAGTATCAACCAAACTATCACGTTTTTACTTTCATTTAGCAGAATTATTGTGATTTATTCCTCTCTTAATATCTGTTCGATGGATTTGCAGATGGCATATTGACTTGCTGTCATGGAAACGTTTCTTCTTATCCTTGAAAGAGAAGAGGAAAGACAACTTGAAGTTATGAATTTCTCTGTTCCATCCTTTTTGATACTGGTTAAGAAGCGACCTTCTCCCATGACATATTGCCAATTATTGTTTATCAAATGGTATTGAGCCATAGCGTCAAACAGTACGGCTACATTACGTACATTCTTTACACGGATAGATGCGTCCAAGTCGCACTTGAATAGGCGACACAACTCGCTACGCACATCACTGTTGTCGGCAAAATCAAATATGTCGTGACTTTGGACAAGTTCTACCAACAAATCCATCTGTCTGTCTGACAATTGGCATCCCAAAGTGAGGATGGACGATTTCTTTCGGGTAAGGATTGGCAGACCAGTACCCACATGTTGAAGAAACAACTCAATAAGTTCCTGCTTGGAATAATCTTCTTTTTTCTTGATTATTGACACACACTTAGAGTCTCTAAACAAAGTACCAATAATGCCAATTGCCATCTGTCGCGAGTTCTTACAACGTGCACAATCACAGTCAATATATTGGTGACTGCGCTCAAATAGTTCTATGAAGTACTCTGTCTTCATATGATTCTTTTCAGCTTGAAGATACCAACTTCTTGCGATCTCAAACAACTCATACAGTTCTCTGTAGAAGTCTTCTGTACACTCCACATGTTTGTGGACACGCTTGCTCTCTTCAAAAAGAGAGAAGCCAAAAAAGGCTGTCTTTTTTCATTTTTATCTGTTTATTGTTATAAATGTTTGGTTTCCACGAAAGGTTAAAGTGCCAAAACAATAGCATCATTACATAGAATGTTGAAAATGAAAGGCACTAAAAACCACCTGTACAATAAAGGACTTATTGATACAAGTGGTCTTCTATACTAAGTGCTTACAAATGATAATCACTATTCATCTATGTCCAACTTAAAAGCTTCTGTAGCTTCATCTTTCTTCTTGTCAATTACTTTTGCGTAGATTTGCGTGGTTTTTACATTGGTATGCCCTAACATTTTGCTTACGGTATATATGTCTGTACCGTTAGCCAATTGTAACGTTGCATAGGTGTGGCGGAAGCAATGAAAGGTGATGTGCTTGGTAATCCCTGATGCTTTTACCCACCGTTCCAAAGGCCTAGATATCCATGAAGGGTCAGGCAGTCCGGCAAACACCAACAGTTCTCCGTCTTTCTTGCGCTCACCGCAAAGCTTGTATGCCTGTGGCGATATAGGCATGTATTCAACGCCCTTAGTCTTCTGCTGAGTGAAATTGAGACGGTACCCACCATTGTATTCTTCAACCTCTGACCATTTAAGCTTTTGAATATCGCTATGTCGCATTCCTGTCAGTGCAGAGAACAAGGCTGCCCGTTTTAGTATATCATCACACGGAGTCTTTGCCAATATATTAAGTTCTTCCAGTGACAGATACTCTCTTCGAGCACTCTGAAACATGATATTTTTAGCCTTGGCAGCAATATCACAATTCAGATAGCCATCCACGAAAGCTTGTTTGAGTGCCGCCTTGAAGATAGAGAAGTACGTCGATGCCGTATTCCTTGAAATAGTTCCTTTCTTAGAACCACCCTGCGGTGCCTTTATCAAGAAGGAACGGAATGCCTCAATATACTTCATGTCAATCTGCGAGAACTGTATGTAGTCACACTTGGCAAACATTGACAACAGTGTGTGCAATCTGCGCCAGTTGACAACTATCGATTCTGACGCAGTTTCCTCTCTTTCTTTGATTAACTTCTCAATATACTCCAGAACATTGCATTTTGAGCGTTCGCTTTGTTCTGCCATTTCCATTTGCTGGTCAGTAAAGAGAGCCATGTTGTCGTACTCTTTTTGACGCAGGACTCGAACGCCATCCGCATAAAGGCAAGTTTCCATATCTTGCTTGGATTTACACTGAATAACGCCATTGTCATCTCGCTTGGGCTTGTACTTTATTCTACCAGCAACGGCTCGCTCGCTTCGTCGTTTATCCCATATAGGGGTAGTAATAGACCTCCTGAGATATTCACGCACTCGTTTGGGTTTGTCATTTCCCGTCTCATAAACAGGATAAGCTTCAAGATAGATGAACCACTCATCTCTCCACTCACTTTTCTTTAATTTGACGGAGACTTTAGTATAATCTAATCTTTTCATAATGGTTTTATATCTTTATAAAGTTTGTCTATTGATTCCTTGTGAGCATACACATAATTACCGATTTGCCGGGTCGGTATTGAGTATTTTCGTATATGAGCATACACGGTGCTGTCATCCAGATGAAATTTCTTGGAAATCTCACCTATTGTATAGCAATCCTCTGGTTCCATGCGGTACATGGTAACTGGTTTCCTTGGCTTGGTGTCAAGCGGAGACTGTCTTAACGGAAACAGATTCATTAGTTCTCCTTTGCATACAAGTCGTATTCCTTTCTCTGGCTCAATGAAGGAAATCTTTTTCATGTAGATGAGCCTATAAATGGTTGAGCGGCTTGCACCAAACATAGCATACGCTTCCGTTATGCTGATATACTCTTTAGACTTGGGCATATTGCTTACAATCTTGTCCAGTTCAAGTTGGCGTTTTTCTTCATCATGCTTACGCTTCCACGCCACCTTGGAGCATTTGGGTGAACAATACCAGGACTCCAAAGTCCTTGCGAAGAACTCTTCTCCGCACACAGGACATTTCCGTACTATCTTATACTTTGCTACTGCCATAATTCATTCATTTTGTAGTTCTTAATATCTATTCTTCTCATCATATCTACTTTTTCTTACAGGTACAAATAAGGTACAGATGTTTATAATAATAACGCAAAGATAGCAATATTATTGTGTACGGCCAAAAACAAGAAAAGCGTGTAACTCATTGAGCTACACGCTTTCCATTTGATATTGTATTCTTATTTCTCTATGTGCTTATTTCACTTCCTCGAAGTCAGCATCCTGAACGTTATCTCCGTGCTTGCTGTTATCTTGCTGGCCAGCACCACCGTTCATATCAGGACCAGCCTGTGCTCCACCTTGTGCACCGCTCTGTGCATACATTTCAGCACTTGCAGCCTGGAAAGCAGTATTGATTTCTGCCATAGCAGTATCAATAGCAGCCAAATCCTGTGCCTTGTGAGCATCTTTCAATTTCTGCAAAGCAGCTTCAATCGGAGCTTTCTTGTCAGCAGGCAACTTATCACCCAATTCCTTCAACTGATTTTCAGTAGAGAAGATTACGCTGTCAGCCTGATTCAGCTTGTCGATCTTTTCACGTTCTTTCTTATCTGCTTCAGCATTAGCTTCAGCTTCAGCCTTCATCTTTTCGATTTCTTCCTTGCTCAAACCGCTGGATGCTTCGATACGGATAGCCTGTTCCTTACCGGTAGCCTTATCTTTTGCAGATACTTTCAAGATACCGTTGGCATCGATATCAAATGTAACCTCAATTTGAGGAACACCACGGCGAGCCGGAGCAATACCTGTCAAGTTGAACTGACCGATTGATTTGTTCTGCGCAGCCATCGGACGTTCTCCCTGTAATACGTGAATAGTAACTTCCGTCTGGTTATCGGCAGCAGTAGAGAATGTTTCACTCTTGCGAGCCGGGATGGTAGTGTTAGCGTCGATCAACTTAGTCATTACACCACCCAGTGTTTCGATACCCATTGACAACGGAGTAACATCCAATAATACTACACCTTTGATTTCATCTGTCAAAACAGCACCCTGTACAGCAGCACCAATAGCTACCACTTCATCCGGATTCACACCTTTAGAAGGAGTCTTGCCGAAGAAATCTTCTACCAACTTCTGAACAGCCGGAATACGGGAAGAACCACCAACAAGGATTACTTCATCAATATCAGCATTGTTCAAACCTGCATCGCTCATTGCTTTCTTACATGGTTCAAGACAAGCCTGAATCAATTCGTGAGCCAGAGATTCGAATTTTGCACGAGTCAAAGTCTTCACCAAGTGCTTAGGCACACCACCTACCGGCATGATATACGGCAAGTTGATTTCTGTACTTGTAGAAGAAGAAAGCTCAATCTTAGCTTTTTCTGCAGCTTCTTTCAGACGTTGCAAAGCCATCGGATCCTGAGTCAGGTCAGCACCTTCGTCATTCTTGAATTCCTGTACCAACCAGTTGATGATTACCTGGTCGAAGTCATCGCCACCCAGATGAGTATCACCATTTGTAGAAAGTACTTCAAACACACCACCACCAAATTCAAGGATAGAGATATCGAATGTACCACCACCAAGGTCGAATACAGCAATCTTCATATCTTTGTGAGCCTTATCCAGACCGTAAGCAAGAGCAGCGGCTGTCGGTTCGTTTACAATACGTTTTACTTCCAGACCGGCAATCTGTCCGGCTTCTTTAGTAGCCTGACGTTGAGAGTCGGAGAAATATGCAGGAACGGTGATAACTGCTTCTGTCACTTCCTGTCCAAGATAGTCTTCAGCAGTCTTCTTCATCTTCTGAAGAATCATAGCAGAGATTTCCTGCGGAGTGTACAGACGTCCGTCAATGTCAACACGCGGAGTGTTATTGTCACCTTTCACTACTTTATAAGGAACACGAGTCACCTCTTTTTGCACCTGATCCCAAGTTTCACCCATGAAACGTTTGATAGAGAAGATTGTACGTGTAGGATTCGTAATAGCCTGACGTTTTGCAGGATCTCCTACCTTACGTTCACCGCCATCTACGAAAGCGACAACAGAAGGAGTCGTACGTTTACCTTCACTGTTTGCAATTACTACAGGTTCGTTACCTTCGAATACGGCAACACAAGAGTTTGTAGTTCCTAAGTCAATACCAATAATTTTTCCCATGATCGTTATTTTTTATTTATTATTTATTCTATGATTTCTTTTTGTCCGGTTGTTTCTCCGGCTCTTATCAGCGAGCCTCGTCGCGAACGGACGCTTACTAAAAAGCAAACCGTGTGCCAAAAGGAAATTATACGAATGCATGACATAATATCTGCCAAAAAGACAGTTTTAATAAATAGACACTGCTGACATAGTCATATTCAAAGCCAGTCAGCAACTGTTTCTTTAAACAAATGCAGACGGCTCTGGTTCGATGAAAAGAAAAAAAATATGCCTGTGTCATCATGTGCGACACAGGCATATCCTATTATATAGATAATCTATTTATTACTTTTCCAGCACGATGACCAATGCGCCATTTGCATCATACAAGCCAATGCCACCACTGGACAACACATCGAATGACTTCACCTCATTGATAGCTTTCAGCACCTTACCTTCTGTTTCCATGTCCGGACAAGCCATCATTGTGCTCGCTACTCCCGGGAAAGAAATAGATTTGGCATTACTGGTACTGGTTTCAAAACCGCCATTAATCAGATTACATCCGGCATTGCCATGAATTGTCTTTTTCTTCACATCAAAAGCAATGAAAGGTTGTTTTTCCATTCCGGAAAGAATTGCCTCACCATTCACTTCTTTAATTTTCCATTCTCCATTCAAAACCGAAAGTTTCACATCAGCCTCCTTCTTTTGTAGAACGACAACCGGGCGGTTGGACGAATTGCAAAGATACATTTTGTCTTTACCTGCCTTCTTATATCCTTTTACTTGCGCAAAAGCATTCAATACATTATTTTCAGTAGTCATATCCGGACACATCATCCGGGTACTAGCCATTCCTGTAAGTTCAAGACTTCCCGGCTTCGCATTTACATCGAAGCTACCCATCATCCGATTACAGCCGCTATTGCCGGACACACGACCGGTTGCTGTATCAAAAGCGATAAAAGGAAGGGATTTACTTTCGCCCGGAGTGATTTTCGAGCCATTGACTTCTATGATATTCCATTCACCATTGATAGATGACAGGGGAATTGCCTTCTCAACCGAACGGCACGAAGACATTGCAAGTGCTGCACCAGCAATGCAAATTGAAACAAATACTTTCTTCATATTGTTATAACGTTTAAGTTAAAATCGGGGGCAAAGATATCAAAAGATTGGGAAATAATATCCAATGCAACATAAAATATATACATTTGCCAATAAATATACAACAAACGAACAATTTACATAGTTCACCTAAAGTAAACAAATATGAGAATAATTGTCCTGTCTTTGATTCTATTCTGCTGTGTTACGCCTCCTATCACAGCTCAAAGCGATTATATCGTCACTACTCCTTCCGCACAGGAAATCCCTGTAGGTCAAGAAGAACAGTTTATCAGGAGTAATTTTCCGCTGCTACCGCTGGGCAAATGGACACCCGGAATGAAATTTATGTTCGTTCCATCTCCACGGAGCATGTTCCTTCCCACCCTTTCCAGCTATGACACCGAGAAAGGGGTAGACAACAGCCTGCTGAAACATAAAATACTCACTTTCACAGGAACTGAAGAGAAAGCTCAAAATATCTCCAACGGGACTAACTACTCCACCCGCTTCATCTTCGAATGTGAGGGAGGAAAATATTATTATGAGATAAAGAATATGCGGCTGGAGGAAATCTCAGAAAAGGCTCCCCGTACCGGTATCAACGAACTGGTCTATCTGAAAGATGTGGATACAGCAAAAGAGCTGTTGGTAGGAAAAACAGTCTATATACAAGCAGAAAGTGTCCGGATAGACGATGCCAACAATTATTCCGGCTACCGGGATATAGCCATTCCCGTCAATACGGAAGCAACGATTACCGCTATCGGAGTCGGCAGTCAGGCATATCCGGCAAAAATCGTATTCAAAGACACACAGGGACATTCTTATTATCTGGAAGTTGCCCTCTCACGAACAAACTCCGGCATGGACCTGAATGATTTTCAAGGAGAAAAGAGAATGAAATATTTCTCAAATGCATTCAGTTTCACCAATAAGAGCCTGGGCACTATCGAAAGCCTGAAAAACAAATATATGGGAATGACAGTTTATCCTAAAAAGGTGCTGCCAGCCAAAAGAATCATATCTTTTGAAAACAAGCAGACCGAATCACGCGTTCACCTGCCCCGATATACAGTTCTGCAAATCAAAGATATTAGATTATCTCCTCCCGGCAGTCTGGCTGTTCTCTCATTAGAAGACAAGGACGGAGCAATCTATGAATTGGAAATCGATCTGAAATATGATGTTATCGTCAGAAATGAAAATTATATCGAAGACTTTTTCGGATTCGAAGATATACATAAAAAATATCCGGGTATCACAGAAAATCGTTGGCAGATTATCTCCCGGGGAGATCTGGAGACGGGCATGAGTACAGTGGAATGTCGTTTATCCATTGGTGATCCGATAGAAATCGAGCTGAAAAAAGACAATCGTTTCGAAACTTGGTTCTACAATGGCAAAACACTGGAATTTGAAAATGGAACCTTGCAGCGTTACAAATAAAAAGGAGTAGCTGCGAATGATTATCTGAAAATAATCACGTATATTTGCAAAGCTAACAATTCCAATATTCTTAATATTTTAATTCGCAATTAACGAAATGGGTAGAGTTCTTATTATTGGTGCGGGCGGTGTTGGCACTGTCGTTGCGCACAAAGTGGCACAAAATGCCGATGTATTTACAGATATCATGATTGCCAGCCGTACGAAAGAGAAATGCGATAAAATCGTCGAGGCAATAGGTAACCCCAATATAAAAACAGCTAAAGTTGATGCAGACAATGTAGATGAGCTGGTAGCCTTATTCAACGATTTCAAACCGGAAATGGTGATTAATGTGGCTCTCCCTTATCAGGATCTGACTATTATGGAAGCTTGTCTGAAAGCTGGAGTGAACTATCTGGACACCGCTAACTACGAGCCGAAGGATGAAGCTCACTTTGAATACAGTTGGCAGTGGGCTTACCACGATCGCTTCAAAGAAGCAGGTCTGACAGCTATTCTCGGTTGCGGATTCGACCCGGGAGTAAGTGGCATCTATACCGCTTATGCAGCTAAACATTATTTTGATGAGATTCAATATCTGGACATTGTAGACTGTAATGCGGGTAACCATCATAAAGCATTTGCTACGAACTTCAATCCGGAAATCAACATCCGCGAAATTACGCAGAACGGACGCTATTATGAAAATGGCAAATGGGTCACTACCGGTCCGCTGGAAATCCATAAAGACCTGACATATCCGAACATCGGTCCCCGTGATTCTTATCTTCTTTATCACGAAGAACTGGAGTCATTGGTGAAACATTACCCGACCATCAAACGTGCACGTTTCTGGATGACTTTCGGACAAGAGTATTTAACTCACTTACGCGTTATCCAAAACATCGGTATGGCACGAATCGACGAAGTTGATTACAACGGAGTGAAGATTGTGCCGCTGCAATTCTTGAAAGCTGTATTGCCTAACCCGCAGGATTTAGGAGAAAACTACGAAGGAGAAACCTCTATCGGTTGTCGTATCCGCGGTTTGAAAGATGGCAAGGAACGTACTTATTATGTATACAACAACTGCAGCCATCAGGAAGCTTACCGGGAAACTGGTATGCAAGGAGTGAGCTACACCACCGGAGTTCCGGCAATGATCGGAGCCATGATGTTCTTCAAAGGTGAGTGGAAACGCCCGGGTGTAAACAACGTAGAAGAGTTCAATCCGGATCCGTTTATGGAACAACTCAATAAGCAAGGTCTTCCCTGGCATGAAGAGTTCGACAAAAATCTGGAATTATAAGAGTAGACCTGTTCATTAAAAAGATAGTTATGATAAACGTAGGAGATAAAGCACCGGAAATCTTAGGCATCAATGAAAAAGGCGAAGAAATCCGTTTAAGTGCTTATAAAGGAAAAAAGATTGTGTTGTACTTCTACCCGAAGGACAGTACATCGGGTTGCACCGCACAAGCGTGTAATCTACGCGACAACTATTCCGAACTACGTAAAGCCGGCTATGAAGTAATCGGTGTCAGCGTAGACAATGAAAAGTCGCACCAGAAATTTATCGAAAAGAACAATCTTCCTTTTACCCTGATTGCCGACACTGACAAAAAGTTAGTGGAAGAGTTTGGCGTATGGGGAGAAAAGAAACTGTACGGACGTGCTTACATGGGTACTTTCCGCACTACTTTCCTGATTAATGAAGAGGGAATCGTAGAACGGATTATCACTCCAAAAGAAGTGAAGACCAAGGAACATGCCTCACAGATTTTAAATCAATAACTCCATTAATTATATTAGATAAGGTATGGCAAAGAAAGATGAACTTAATTTTGAAACAGATAATAAAATGGCATCAAGCGAAAAACTAAAAGCCTTACAGGCTGCCATGGAAAAGATAGAAAAGAGCTTCGGTAAAGGTTCTATCATGAAAATGGGTGATAATAGTGTTGAACAAGTAGAAGTGATCCCGACAGGTTCTATTGCCTTGAACGTGGCACTTGGCGTTGGAGGTTACCCAAGAGGTAGAATTATCGAAATCTATGGCCCGGAATCATCCGGTAAAACAACATTGGCTATTCATGCCATTGCTGAAGCGCAGAAGGCTGGCGGTATCGCTGCTTTCATTGATGCCGAACACGCTTTCGACCGTTTCTATGCATCTAAGCTGGGAGTGAACATTGATGATCTTTATATCTCTCAACCGGACAATGGAGAACAGGCTTTGGAAATTGCAGAACAACTGATCCGTTCTTCTGCTATCGACATCATCGTTATCGACTCTGTAGCCGCACTGACTCCTAAAGCGGAAATCGAAGGTGACATGGGTGACAACAAGGTAGGTCTTCAGGCACGTTTGATGTCTCAGGCACTTCGTAAGCTGACAGCTGCAGTGAGTAAGACACGTACGACTTGCATTTTCATTAACCAGTTGCGTGAAAAGATCGGTGTTATGTTCGGTAACCCGGAAACAACTACCGGTGGTAACGCTTTGAAGTTTTATGCTTCTGTACGTTTGGATATCCGTGGCAGCCAACCCATCAAAGACGGTGAAGAGATTCTTGGTAAACTGACCAAAGTGAAAGTAGTGAAAAACAAAGTAGCGCCTCCTTTCCGCAAAGCTGAATTTGACATCATGTTCGGTGAAGGTATCTCCCACTCCGGAGAAATCATCGACTTGGGTGCTGACTTAGGGATCATCAAGAAGAGCGGTTCATGGTATAGTTACAACGACACCAAGCTAGGACAAGGACGTGATGCTGCTAAACAATGCATTATGGATAATCCTGAACTGGCAGAAGAACTGGAAGGACTGATTTTTGAAGAATTGAAGAAGAAATAATTCGCTTTGAATCTGCTTATCCGTAAACTGAAAGCTAAATAAATAAAGGTGGGAGAAAGTCGTTTACGATCATTCTCCCACCTTTTTCTCTTTTATATCATTCTCTCTTTTATCTCTCTTATACAAAATAAATGTATGCCAATGTACTCAAGCTGATAATTACCCAAAGCAATATTCCTTGAATCAGAGGTTTAATTCCAACAGCTTTCAAAACATCAATAGAAAGAGAAGCACCGATAAAGAACATAGTTATCGTCAAAGTCTTACGGGCAATACCGTTGATAGCTGCTCCTAATTGTGGCACTCCATCCAGCAAATAAGTATTTACCACCAATGCCAATACAAAAAAGAGGATAAACCATGGAATACTGATCTTTTGTCCTTTGCTCTTGAATATAAATGAGGTAGCAAAAGCCATCGGGATAATCCAAAGAGCACGGGTCAATTTGATAGTAGTAGCCACTTTCAATGCTTCTTCTCCATAGGCAGCTCCCGCACCTACTACAGAACTGGTATCATGAATGGCAATAGCTGCCCATGTTCCGAACTGTTGTTGATCCATATTCAATGCATGACCAATGGCAGGGAAAATGAAAAGTGCAATAGCGTTCAAGATAAAGATTGTACCTAATGCCACAGACATTTCACTGTCCTTCGCTTTCAACACCGGTCCCACTGCTGCAATAGCACTACCGCCACAGATAGCGGTTCCCGAACTAATAAGATAAGCTGTATTCCGGTCTATTTTAAACAACTTACGTCCGATGAACCAGCCAATCACCAATGTTCCGATTACTGAAATAACCGTAAATTCCATACCTTCCTTACCGGAAGCTAAAGCAGAATGAAGATTCATACCGAATCCCAGTCCTACTACTGAATACTGCAACAGATATTTCGATGTTTTCTTATTAAACTTTGGATGCGCTTGTCCGCAAGTTAATGCAAAAATAAGTCCGAGGAACAAAGCAACCGGAGGAGTTACCCAAGCCGACCATGCTTCCAATCCCGGAATATAGTCTAAAAACAGGAAAAAAGTCAGAGTGGAAAGCAGTGCAACATAAATCATTTTATTATTTGACTGCAAAGTTTTTGTAGCTGTTGAAATCATATCTTTTTATCTTTAATTGTTTTCCGGGCGCAAAGGTACGGTAAACAATCAAGACCCGCCAATAGTTTCTAATTATGCATTATAACTTTTAATTATAAGCATACTCTCTCCCAACTACTCTTACACTGTTACAATGTCTTTCCCAAAAGGTGATAATGCCAAAGCTGCCAACTTGAAGTGTTGCAATCCAAAAGGGATTCCGATAATGGTAATGCACAATATAGCCCCGAAAACCAAATGTGACAGACAAATCCAAATGCCACCCAGAAATATCCACAGGATATTCATCAATATATAGAGGCAGCCACCGGAACGGTTCCCACTTCTGACTTCTTTACCGAAAGGCCATAAAGCAAGTCCGGCCAACTTCAATGTTTGCATTCCAAAAGGAATGCCGATAATGGTCAGCATCATCAATAAACTCGAAATGAGGTATTCGACAGCGGTAAAGATACCACCAAGCAACAGCCATAATAAATTCATTAAACAGCCCATATAAATTAGTATTAGTTATTATTCCAATTTTCTTTTTGTTGTCTCATCCACTTTACCCTGATAATAACGGTCGATCACTTGCTGAAACAAATCATCCGAAGCAACTTCATTAAAAAGCGTCATGCATGACAATACTTTCACCGCATCTAACGGACCGAAAACTTCCTGCGCCGTTTTATTCTTCAATTGAAGAAAAACAGACGTTATTTCACGCAGTCTTTCTCCCAAAATTGGATGGGCAAGATATGCTTCAGCCTCTTCTTTGCCGCTAAGACCATAATACTGTGAATTATAACTCATGCCCAATCCTTTCAGTTGAGGAAATATATACCAAATCCAATGGGTATATTTCCGCCCGTTTCTAACTTCTGCAAGGGCTTGTTCATAATCCCCTCGCTGAGCATCTAAAAATCGTTGTAAGTTATAGTCAGTCATAGATACTTCTCGCATTTTTTTTAAGTTATCATACTTTCAGGAGATAATAGAATCAAATAAGTGATTTATTTCGAATCACAGCACTTTTTTCAATTCTATTAAAGCCGAGACTTCGTTTTCCTTATTAATATACTTCTCTATTTCATAGGGTTTATATCCTAATTTAGTATATAACAGAAGCCCATTCGTATTAGTATCAAAGCAAGACAAATGAAGCTCCGATACATTATATTGCTTTTTCCCAATATATTCCATAGTATTTATCAGAAATGTGCCAACACCACGATTACGAAAACAAGGACTTACTATTACATTTCCAATAGCACAATATTGAGATTCTCTTACCTCATAGAAGTTTGCAAACCCTACTACTTCATTATTAAATAAAACAACAGTCGAATCAAATCTATCTTTTATTGTATTCTTTAATTGATCGATTGTTAAAGGAAAATCAGCTTTAGGAAACATAAAAAACAGTTCCTGCTTGTTTCGAGGTAATTTACAAACAGTTTCTAAATCGTCAGACGTAAAATCTCTATAAGTAAGTTTTTCTTTTTCCATAATAATCATGCTGATACCCTCCATTTCTTTTCTACATACAATATTATAACCGACTTTGCTATATAGATGCAAAGTATTGGGTGTCTCTTCGCCCGTAAAAAGAGAGAACTTATGACAGTGAGGAAATAATCGTTCTATTTCAGTCATAAGTTCTCTACCTATGCCTTTATTCTGAAAATCGGGATGCACTATCAATTTACCAATATGACATACTCTATTTTCATCCATACATCCCCTGACAGAACCTACAATCTGTCCATCATCTGATACGTATTTTAGAATAATGCCTGTCTGATACTCATCACAAATCTCATCCTGATTTTGCAACAAAGGGGGAAAATCGAATTTATTCATTCGTTCGGCCACCACCATAAAAGATTTCTTTTGCAAAGATAAAATGTTTACCAAATCATTTTCTTCAGCTTGCATGATATTAGTATGTCCCATTGGTCCACTTTCTAAATTTAATAGCAACAATCTAAATAGTCAGAATCTTTTCTCCATCTTTTATATATTGAGTAAATGGTGCACCCATATATTTAACATCAATGCCTAGATTCTTTATAATCGAAGTTACACCAAATGTTTCACAACAATCTTGACAGGCTTCAATAGTTATACCAGTTTGTATCATTTCCAAAACTTCAGTTTGTACTTGGGTATCATTAGCTACCAACTTCACGGATGCTCCCCAAAGAATAATATTCAGATGCTTCCACCAACCTCTATTAACAGAGTTTATCGCATACATAGAGAGCATATTAAAAATGGTGTCTCTGTTATCAGTGGTCCACAATATATTCAATTTATCATCCATCGCACCTAATTATTTATCAGTTATACTTTATGATTCATAATATCACAAATATACACTTTTCTAAAAACTAACAGAAACATTGCATCCACTTTTTAGGAAATAATATATTAAGCATAAAATCCCGCTATATCCTTTCTCGTTAATCATCTTCATTCCCTCTCAAACTATTAATAGAAAACTTCTTCTTTATTAAGGATAAACTTCTTTTTGTCAAATAGAAAACTTATCTTTGCATAGGAACAAACTATAAATGCAAGCTTTGATTATAAAAATGAAAGCTTTGTTTTTATAAACGCAAGCTTCAATTATAAAAACAAAAGTTGCATTTATAGTTTATTATTAATCAACAAGAACTTTACTATTAGAAGAAAGGAAGTTTGCCTCTAATACAAAAGAACTTATCTATTAACACTTTAAACAATAGATGATATGGCAAGATATATCATAGAGGAGATGCCCGATCTTCAGAAAACAGGCAAAAGAATTACTTATCCTAAATTTGCGCGGATAGATAATGCAAGCATAAAAGAGTTAGCGCAACGAGTTGGTGACGTCAGTGGATTCAGTGCAGGAGACATAGAAGGCGTATTACTTCAAACCGCCATTGAAATGGCGCATTTGATGGCAGAAGGACGTTCGGTAAAGATAGACGGAATAGGAACGTTTACTCCCTCTCTTACCTTAGGCAGAGACAAAGAGCGGGAAGATCCGGAAGAAGGGGGAACTCATCGCAACGCACAAAGTATCTTTATAGGAGGTGTAAACTTTCGGGTAGACCGAGAAATGGTGAGAAATATCAGCGAAAGATGCCAACTGGAAAGAGCACCCTGGAAAAAGCAACGATCCTCTAAAAAATTCACATCGGAACAACGACTGGCATTAGCTCTAAAGTATCTGGATGAACATCCCTTCCTGACCGTTTGGGAATATCGCAAACTAACAGGATTGTTGCAAACAGCAGCAACCAACGAACTAAGACAGTGGGGACATCAACCGGATTCTGGAATAGAAATCACTGGAAGAGGAGCACACAGGGTATATATAAAGAAAAAAATAGCAGAACAAAGTGAATAACAGTATGAGAAATACCCCGGAAATAGATGAGAAATAACTGTTTTGAGGCCTATTTCACTAAAGAAACTATGAGAAATAGGCTTTCTCAAAACGTTTCTCATTCGGTAATCAACTGGTTATAAAATTATTATATAGTGATTATGAGAATATGAGAAATGAAAAACATTTTTCTCATTCTGGAGACCCTAAGCCTGCACGAGAGAAAAAGACAAACTTACAGGCTTTTACTATGATGTCCGGCGAAACGCATAAATACCTGTGACAATCCTCCCTCCTGCCCTTGCAGTTGTACAAAGTTAAATTCGCGCAGCATCGGCATTCCTTTTATTTCGACTACACGGAGATTACCAGCTACAAGCTCTTTATGCACCGAACGGATAGAAACAATTCCCATACAGTCTGTATGTTCCAAAAAAAGTTTGATACTCTCTGTACTACCGAGATACATCAATACATTTAAAGAAGAAAGTTTGAGATTATGTTGCAATAAGGCACGTTCAAATACATCTAATGTACCGGAACCCCTCTCCCGCAAAACCAAAGGAATATTCAGCAAATCTTCCGGAGTAATCTCATCCGAGACAGCTAACTTACTCTGTGTATGCACCACGGCAACCAGTTCATCTTGCAAAAATGGAGTATATTTCAGATTAGGTAGGCGGAAGATCCCTTCGACCAATCCCAAATCAATCCGATGCTCTTGCAAGGCAGCTTCCACTCCGCGGGAATTTCCATTAATCAAAGAAAGATTAATTTGCGGAAACTTGGCTATAAAGTTCGCCAACAAAGGAGGAAGTACATATTGTGCAATCGTAGTGCTGGCTCCCAATTTCAGTTCACCGATATATTCATTATGCAACAGATGCATCTCATATTCCAACTGTTTATAATCGTCCAGGATTTTCTCGCTATGTTTCAGCAGCAATTCTCCGGCCTTAGTCAATGAGATTTTGCTCCCTTGACGGTCGAACAAACGAGCTTGATAGTAAGTCTCCAGTTCCTGAATATGTTTAGTAATAGCAGGTTGGCTGACAAACAATTCTTGCGAAGCCTTCGTAAAGCTTAGATTCTTCGCTACGCTCTGAAATACTTTTAAACGAAAATCGGACACGGCAATTATGATTAAAACAGTTAAGAAATCAATGACGAATAATGAATTACAGAAAGAATAAAAGCACAATAGTTATTGCAATTCTTCCGCTTTTATCCCCAACGCCTGCATGACAGGGAAAGCCAGCATATCCCATTTATAATCCACCGGAAGTTCCGGCTCATTCATACGGAATTGAATGACCTCTTTGCCTTTCACTTCATGCAAAGCATCAGTCACTTTCTTTCCATACTCCTCATTGAAAGAAATAACGATCATCCTTTTCACGTCTGCCGAATCGGAAACGATAGAGAGTAAATCCAAAAACAAATCTTCTCTTGACACCATTCCTTCCGACGGAACGCTAGCAAAAGAATATTCACCATAAGGACTCTGAAACGCAACTCCATTCAATTCTTCCTGCAAATCGGAAGGTTGGCAATATTGCAATCGACTGGATTCTTTATCATACACAAAAAGAAATTGTACCTCGTTCTTCCCTTCTGTAATCCCTGCATCCAAGGTTATATAGGTAGTCAACATCGAAAGGTCTATCTCTTGTAAAGAACGATGCAAAGTTTCTTCAAAATATCCTTTTATATCCGTTATTACAAAATTCAAAAAAGCAGCGTCAATCAACACCACTGTTTCAGCAAGTTTTATTTGGGGCTTATCACTCATATACCATCTATATTATTACAGCGGATAAAGATACTACAATACTTTTATTTATCCACTTTTCAATATTTATTTTCTTTCATCACAGGCCAAGATTACACAAACAAGCGTATCATGTAGCAAATGATATTTGATAGCAAATTCGTCAGTTACTCCCGGATAAAAAAGGTCATTTTGTCCTTTAACTCCTTAATACTCATGCTATTTTGTCATATTTTTATACTTGGCAAATCTTTTGCGCCCTCTTAGGTGTTATTAAAACGTGAAATAAGAAAGGAGAACAAAGATATGAACTTTAACAATTTTACCATTAAATCTCAAGAAGCGGTACAGGAGGCCGTGAACCTCGTACAAAGCCGGGGGCAACAAGCCATTGAACCTGTCCACATCATGCAGGGAGTAATGAAGGTAGGTGAAAATGTCACTAACTTCATCTTCCAGAAACTTGGCATGAACGGACAGCAGGTAGCTCTCGTTGTCGATAAACAAATCGACTCCCTGCCCAAAGTATCCGGCGGAGAACCGTATCTAAGTCGTGAATCCAACGAAGTATTGCAGAAAGCAACGCAGTATTCTAAAGAAATGGGCGATGAGTTTGTTTCATTAGAACATATCATACTGGCATTGCTGACTGTAAAAAGTACCGTCTCCACTATCTTGAAAGATGCCGGTATGACGGAAAAAGAATTACGCAATGCCATCAGCGAGTTGAGGAAAGGAGAAAAAGTAACATCACAATCCAGTGAAGACACTTATCAATCATTGGAAAAGTACGCTATCAACCTGAATGAAGCTGCCCGTAGCGGAAAACTGGATCCTGTAATCGGACGTGATGAAGAAATCCGCCGGGTACTCCAGATATTGAGCCGCCGTACAAAAAACAACCCGATTCTAATCGGTGAACCGGGAACTGGTAAGACAGCGATCGTAGAAGGCTTGGCACATCGTATTCTTCGAGGAGATGTACCTGAAAACCTGAAAAACAAACAGGTCTATTCACTGGATATGGGGGCACTGGTTGCCGGTGCAAAGTATAAAGGTGAGTTTGAAGAACGGCTGAAATCAGTTGTCAATGAAGTGAAGAAATCAGAAGGTGATATTATTCTGTTCATTGATGAGATTCATACACTGGTAGGAGCCGGCAAGGGTGAGGGCGCCATGGATGCCGCAAACATTCTAAAACCTGCCTTAGCTCGTGGAGAATTACGTTCCATCGGAGCAACAACCCTCGACGAATATCAAAAATACTTCGAAAAGGACAAAGCTTTGGAGCGTCGTTTCCAAATCGTACAAGTGGATGAACCGGACAACTTGAGTACCATTTCTATCCTTCGTGGACTGAAAGAGCGTTACGAGAACCATCACCATGTACGTATCAAAGATGATGCAATCATTGCAGCCGTCGAATTGAGCAGCCGTTATATCACCGACCGTTTCCTGCCGGACAAAGCCATTGAC
Organism: Bacteroides sp. D55t1_190419_B8; assembly: GCF_015558905.1. Classification (NCBI taxonomy): domain Bacteria; kingdom Pseudomonadati; phylum Bacteroidota; class Bacteroidia; order Bacteroidales; family Bacteroidaceae; genus Bacteroides; species Bacteroides sp. D55t1_190419_B8. Next base: position 151,955 of record NZ_JADMOU010000006.1, on the reverse strand, counting down.
CTGATGGATGAAGCCGCAGCTAAACTGCGTATGGAGGTAGATTCTGTTCCTGAAGAACTGGATGAAATCTCCCGCAAAATCAAGCAGTTGGAAATCGAACGGGAAGCTATCAAACGTGAAAACGATAAACCGAAACTGGAAATCATCGGTAAGGAGCTTGCCGAACTTAAAGAACAGGAAAAGTCCTTTAAAGCCAAATGGCAGAGTGAAAAAACGCTGATGGATAAAATCCAGCAGAATAAGGTTGAGATAGAGAATCTTAAATTTGAAGCAGAAAAAGCTGAACGTGAAGGTGACTATGGTAAAGTAGCCGAAATTCGTTACGGTAAACTTCAGGCTTTGGACAAAGAGATAGAAGATACTCAAAAGCAGCTACGTGATATGCAAGGCGATAAAGCCATGATTAAGGAAGAGGTAGATGCGGAGGACATTGCCGATGTTGTTTCCCGTTGGACAGGTATTCCTGTCAGCAAGATGCTGCAAAGTGAGAAAGACAAACTATTGCATCTGGAAGAAGAACTCCATCAACGTGTAATCGGTCAGGATGAAGCGATTGAAGCCGTGGCAGATGCCGTGCGCCGTAGTCGTGCCGGATTACAGGATCCGAAACGTCCGATTGGCTCGTTCATTTTCCTCGGAACCACCGGTGTAGGTAAGACCGAACTGGCGAAGGCATTGGCGGAATTCCTGTTCGATGACGAAACGATGATGACTCGTATCGACATGAGCGAGTATCAGGAAAAGCATAGTGTTTCTCGTTTAGTCGGAGCGCCTCCGGGATATGTAGGATATGATGAAGGCGGTCAGCTGACAGAAGCTATACGTCGGAAACCTTACTCTGTTGTCCTGTTTGACGAAATAGAAAAAGCCCATCCGGATGTTTTCAATATCCTGTTACAGGTATTGGATGACGGACGACTGACTGACAATAAAGGAAGGGTAGTCAACTTCAAGAATACCATCATCATCATGACTTCGAATATGGGTAGTTCTTATATACAAAGTCAGATGGAAAAGTTGCACGGTTCCAATAAAGAAGAAGTGATTGAAGAAACGAAGAAGGAAGTCTTGAATATGTTGAAAAAGACGATTCGCCCGGAATTCCTGAACCGTATTGATGAAACGATCATGTTCTTACCATTGAACGAAAAGGAAATCAAGCAGATCGTACTCTTACAAATCAAGGGAGTACAGAAAATGCTTGCCGAAAACGGAGTGGAACTAAAACTCACGGAAGGGGCATTGGACTTCTTATCTCAAGTGGGATATGATCCTGAATTTGGAGCTCGTCCGGTAAAGAGGGCTATTCAACGTTATCTGTTGAATGATTTATCCAAAAAGTTACTTTCCCAGGAAGTCGACCGCAGCAAAGCAATTACCGTTGACGCTGGTGGAGACGGATTGGTATTCAGAAATTAAGAGTTTCCATTTAAATAGAATGCCGGTATGCTTAATAAGAAGCATACCGGCATTATTTATATCCCTGAATATGTAAACCTCCGGACTTCCGGTTGGCAGTTCGGATGACTCATTACCAAAACATAGGTACCCTGTTGAGGGATTTCCATAGTCAATGAAGGCAAAGCAAATTTATGTTTGCCTTTTAGCTCTCCCTGTGAGTCGTAAAGGAATACCATTGTACCTGCCAACAAACGCGTCAGGCATAATGTCCCTTTTTCATTGTCCAAATGGACGTTTACTTCTTTATTTGTTATTGTCTCCATACCCAATATTTACCTATCATTCTCAAGAATAGTGAACAGCGACAAAGATACATAAAAAGCATCATTATTTACAATATAAGTAGAAGATATTTATTATAATAAAAGATAACCCAAATAATACTAATATTTTCCGAATTCACAAGCATTTATACAAAAAAAACATGATAACCACCTCAAATGATTATCATGTTTTTATTTCGTTTAAATAAACGATACAAATTATTCTGCAGTCACTTCTTCCTTAACTTCGCCTTCCGGTTTGAATTCTGTAATTCCATTAGAAATCAAGATGTTATACCAGGCTACCAATTTCTTGATATCGGCTACATATACGCGTTCACGATCAAAGTTAGGTAATACCTCAGCCAAGTATTCACGCAATTGTTCAGGTGTAGCCTTTTTAGGATCGATAGAAGCCTGCGCTGATTTTTCTTTCTCTTTTATAGATTCCAGCACATCATACAAAGGAACTTCTGCATCGTCCGTGTACATTGCTATATCGGCCAAAGAAATAATTTTTTCATTACCATAAGCGGGGAAACGTTTCTTCTCAGCATTGACTGATTCAACAATCAACATATTTTTTCCTTGCGAAATAAGTTTGTATAATCCCGGTTTACCTGAGATAGACAAGATAGTCTTCAACATAGTATATATCCTTTTATTTATTAATTATTTTTTTGCGGAGCAAAGGTAATGATTATTTTTAGATAGCAAAGAAATAAGCTCCAAAACCTGCGGAATTAACGCTGTTTCATCATCATTGACTATCACGAAATCAGCATGACTTCTCTTAACTTCATCACTCATTTGTGCTTCAATACGCTTCATTACCTGTTCTCTCGATGAACAATCCCGCTTTATGGCGCGCTCCAGTCTCACTTCCAACGGCGCATACACCATAACCAGAAAATCAACTTCATTCCTGAAACCGGCTTCCACAAGTATGGCAGACTCCATACCGACCAATTGTTCACCCCCGAACCGGGCAGTCCACCGACGAAAATCTTCTTTCACCTGTGGATGAATAATTTCATTCACTTTCTGCACACGATCCGGATGACCGAACATATAGGATGCCAGCAAAGAACGATTCAACACACCATTTTGAAACACATTCTGACCGACCAGCGCACAAAGTTCCCGGCAAATCACCGGGTCTGTCTGCGTGATACGCTTTGCTTCTATATCTGAAATATAAACAGGAATTCCCATTATTCCAAATAGCCTGGAAACTACACTCTTTCCGCTACCGATACCACCGGTTATACCAATCTTAATCGACATTAGAAGTAATTTGTTCTATCAAGAAGTCTACTTGCTCAGGAACAATACGGATTTGATTGATTCCGCTCGGAAAGGACTTCAATTTAACCGTATATTTATCAGAACCGAGCTTCAACAACTCTTCGTAAGAAATATTGATGATAAAATCGCTTGCTTTTATGCTGCGAAACCGCTTCAACCCCACCTGAAAAGTAATCTGAACTTTGGAAGGGAAGGTACGCAATGCCTTATCGGCCGGGAAGTTAACTCCGTGCAATGGCACCTCTACTGTTTTCTCCGTATAAATATCTACCGGAAAGGTCATTTCTACCGAAGCCGGAACAAACTTCACCCCTCTTTCTGAATTCAGCGGAATTCGTCGCCGGGTTGTATCTGAAATATTCTCCAGATTTATCTTTTGAGTATATGCGGTGGTGATAGTATCCAGAATTCCTTCCGGAGCATAAACCAATACAGAGTCCGGATTGCAAATCGTATCTGATACATAATATTGAAGTCCGGCTGTCACTTTCCCCTGAAAGCGGACAGGTACTAACTTTGACTTTCCTTCAGAATAAATATACTCTAATGTATCCGGCTTGATTGAAAGTATTTTAGAGGACACATTCAATTGGCTCAATATCTTTTTCTCAAAATCAGATGCGTAAATCTTCACATGATTATCTTTTCCTTTATAATCAAGAAAACCTAGATTTACCGGAAAAAAACTTTTCCCCAGCATATAATTGAGAAGCACCGTACCTTTATCTTTCACTCTGACTCGAAGTTCGGAAGGTGGTTCTGAAGTCAGCACTACATTATTGGGAACATCTTTCATTCGTACCGGAATGGAGAACTCCGCTTCATAGTCACTATTCAGAGTCTGAAGCAGCCAAAATCCACCGGCTATCAGGAAGAAAAATAAAAAAATTAAGAACTCTCTGCTCTTATCACTGAGCAGAAAATCCTTAATTTTCTTTGATAGTTTTAAATATGTATATTCTATTTTCCTACGATCAAACATAGGCACTTATTTATCAACTATTATTTAGATTGATTGCTAGCAGCTGAAGCATCAGCGAAAATAGAATTCTTGTCTATTTTAATCCTTACATTAGAAGCAATTTCAAGTACTATATAATCGTCAGTAATTTCCTTGATTGTTCCGTGGATACCACCTGCAGTAATCACATTCTGATTTACCTGAAGAGATTTACGGAAATTTGCTATTTCTTTTTGCTTCTTATTCTGAGGACGGATCATAAAGAAATACATGATAACAAACATGGCTATCAGCATGATCCACATCATACTTCCACCTCCGGCAGCACCGGCAGGAGCTTGCAATAATACAGTCAATACGTTCATAAATAATCTGTTTTAGTTTCTACTATATGGACAAAGGTATCAGTTTTTAGTCAACTTACCTTCTTTTTTTAATTGATTAACTATTCCATCCAGCGTACCGTTGATAAAGCTACCGCTTTTAGCTGTGCTATACAACTTCGCTATCTCTACATATTCATTTAACGAAACACTGACCGGAATGTTCGGGAAACTAAGAATTTCTGCTAATGCAGTCTGCATAATGATAACGTCCATAAATGCAATACGGTCCAGATCCCAGTTTTTCGTATTCTCACTAACCAAATGACGGTAATAGTCGGAATTCAAAATAGTACGACGGAACAAACGACGTGCAAACTCTTGGTCTTCGTCATCCTTAAATTCCGGAAGCAGTTCCTGGTTGGCACCCTTCTTTTCATCAAAACGTTTGATTGTTTTCAGGACGAATGTATCTACAATTTCTTTGTCATCATTCCAATACAGACTCTGATCTTCCAATACCTGATCGAGAGAATCATTATTAAAGATGTATGTTTTATAGAGTTTTCTCCACAATTCACGATCGGCCTCGTATGAGTGATCGTCAGAAGCCATATAATCTTTATAGATATCGGTTTCTACAATTTTCTCATAAAGTTCCTTGATGAAGTCCTGGTCGTTTGCCCAGGTTCTTTTTTGATTGGCTATAAACTCTACCAATTGCTTATTGACTTCCAATTGAGCAATAAATTTGTTATCCACGAATTTCTTGTTGGGGTACAACTCTTCTTTCGTAGGTGCCAATTTAGCTTTTGCCGCATCAATACGTTTTTGTGCATACTCTGTTAATGCTATCATCAGCATTAGCAAATAATTATAAAGGTCATACGCCTTTGAAAGACTAAAGAATAACTCTTTCTCCGCTGAGTCTAGATTTTTGCTGCCATTTTGATAATAGGCATATACTATTTGTATAATCTTAAGACGAATAAGAACTCTGTTGATCATAATTCAAATTAATACTGTTGTTATCGAACTGCAAAAGTAGATATTTTTAATGAGTTTCCACTAATAAATCACATTTTTTAATGCAGTATTTGATTCTCTGCGCTTTTTCTTTTGACAGTTTAAAAAAAATATCCAATTTTGAAGCCGATTATAAACGGACCGAAAGATATGGAAGATTTAAAAAAGAAAATGAGCGCAGACATGAATGATAAGGAGATTGTATTCTCCAAGTCCATTAAAGCAGGTAAACGCATCTATTACCTTGACGTAAAGAAGAATCGTAAAGATGAAATGTTCCTGGCTATTACAGAGAGTAAAAAAGTGATAACGGGAGAAGGTGACGATTCTCAGGTTAGTTTCGAAAAACACAAAATCTTCCTATATAGGGAGGACTTTCAGAAGTTTATGGCAGGACTCGAAGAAGCAGTCAATTTCATCGAGTGCAGTGATGTGAACGAATACATCGCCCGCCTGAACACCGAAGCTGATGAAGAAAGTGAACAGAAAGCAATCGAAGAAGCCCGGGAAAACAAGTTAGAGAGCGAAATTAAGATCGATATTGACTTTTAAGAAAGTAACTCTTTGATATTTCAAAAAAAAGACGTACTTTTGCACCGCTTTTTTGCAACATCGTGTGATAATCCACATCGTGTGATGGTGAATTAAGCAAACTAACTTAATTTAGAGTAACACAAATTTTTAAAGAAATGAAATCAATTGAAGTAAAAGGAACTGCAAGAACAATTGCAGAACGCTCTTCTGAACAAGCTAGAGCTTTGAAAGAAATTCGTAAAAACGGTGGTGTACCTTGTGTACTTTACGGAGGTAATGAAGTAGTTCACTTCACAGTGACTAACGAAGGACTTCGCAACTTGGTTTATACTCCGCACATCTACGTTGTAGACCTGGTTATCGATGGCAAAAAAGTAAACGCTATCCTGAAAGATATTCAGTTCCACCCGGTAAAAGATACTATCCTGCACGTTGACTTCTATCAGATTGACGAAGCTAAACCTATCGTAATGGAAGTACCTGTACAGTTGGAAGGTCTTGCAGAAGGTGTGAAAGCCGGTGGTAAACTTGCACTGCAGATGCGTAAGATCAAAGTGAAAGCTTTGTACAATGTTATTCCTGAGAAACTGATCGTTAACGTTTCTCACCTGGGATTGGGTAAGACTGTTAAAGTTGGCGAATTGAGCTTCGAAGGTCTTGAACTGATTAGTGCTAAAGAAGCCGTTGTATGTGCAGTTAAGTTGACTCGTGCAGCAAGAGGTGCAGCAGCAGCCGCTGGCAAGTAATTTGAGATTATCCCTGTAAAGAGATATACTTCAAACGCAGATTAATGCAGATTAAAGCAGATGTTCAGTCTGCATTAATTTGTATTAATCTGCGTTTCTCTTTCTATATTAATGAACTGTTTTACGGAAAAACGATGATAAAATATTTAGTTGTCGGACTGGGAAACATTGGTCCCGAGTATCATGAAACCCGACATAATATCGGATTCATGACAGTAGAAGCATTGGCCAGAGTCAACAATGCTCCTCCTTTTATGGATGGGCGCTATGGATTCACCACCAGCTTTTCTATCAAAGGACGTCAGTTGATCCTGCTCAAGCCATCGACTTTTATGAACCTGAGTGGATTGGCCGTTCGCTATTGGATGCAGAAAGAAAATATTCCACTGGAAAATGTGCTGATCGTAGTAGATGATCTGGCTCTTCCTTTCGGAACGTTACGTCTAAAAGGAAAAGGAAGTGATGCAGGCCATAACGGATTGAAGCATATTGCCGCCACTCTGGGCACTCAAAACTATGCGCGTCTGCGTTTTGGAATCGGGAGTGATTTTCCACGTGGCGGACAAATCGATTACGTACTCGGTCACTTCACTGATGAAGACTGGAAGACAATGGATGAAAGACTGGAGATGGCAGGGGAAATTATCAAAAGTTTCTGTCTTGCCGGTATCGACATCACAATGAACCAGTTCAACAAGAAATGATGAACCTGTTCCATAAAAATAAAAATAGCAATGAACGGTTAGCGATCAATGATAACGTCCACTAACCGCCTAATTACTGATCACTAAATAACTAACTAAAATGGCTGAAGCAAGAATAGATAAATGGATGTGGGCTGTCCGCATCTTCAAGACACGGACGATTGCAGCAGAAGCCTGCAAAAAAGGACGTATTACCATCAACGGTTCGCTGGTCAAAGCCGCCCGTATGATAAAACCGGGTGATGTTATTCAAGTGAAGAAACCACCTATCACATACTCATTCAAGGTATTACAACCGATTGAGAAACGTGTAGGAGCCAAACTTGTATCGGAAATGATGGAAAATGTAACGACGCCCGATCAATATGAATTACTTGAAATGAGCAAAATCAGCGGGTTCGTAGACCGGGCACGTGGAACCGGACGCCCGACCAAAAAAGATCGCCGGGAACTGGAAGAATTTACAACTCCAGAGTTTATGGATGATTTTGACTTTGATTTCGATTTCGAAGAATAGTTCACCACAGAGGACACGGAGGACACAGAGGAATATCAAAGTATACCTACTGGTATCCTGTAATTGTAATTAAGAGTATAATTCGTAAAAGACTTTTTCCCTTTATTTCCTCCGTGTCCTCAGTGTCCTCTGTGGTGAATTGTAAAATACCATTTACAGATTTGCTTTAACAGCATCAATCAGTTCCTGATATTCTGCATCAGTCAGATAAACCTTTCCCGGGTTCATTTGGAATATACCTCCATAATCAGGTCCATCCACATATTTAGGTGCCAAATGAAAATGCAAATGAGACAATTTATCCGAGTAAGCACCATAATTAATCTTTTCCGGCTGGAAAGCTTTTTGCATGGCACGAGTGACACGCGCTACATCTGCCATAAAAGCATTACGGTCTTCATCACTCAATTCATTCAAATCGTTCACATGGTCTTTATAAGAAACAAGACAACGTCCACGGTAGGTTTGTTCCTTAAACAAAAACACACGTGACACACTCAATTCCGCAATCTCAATCATCAGATTATGCAGCGTTTCATTGTTCTGGCAATACAGACATTCTTTCGGATCACTCTTCATGATATTATTATTTTAAGTTTTTATCGTTGCAAAAATAGGTATTCCATTCTTATCCGGCTTGTACTTTTTCGTTTTTTTGATCGACTAATTGGTACACATCCTCTTTTTCGCCTACCACCCAGACAACATCACCTTCTTCGAGCGGAGCATTTACATCAGGAACCATCAGTGTACCGTCTTCACTTTCAACACCGGCTATCATACAATGATATTTGTCGCGAATACCCGATTCACGAATCGTTTTACCCAGAAAAACAGAATCACTGTCAATGATAAACTGCTTCAAAGCCATCTCGCTCTTTTCATAGACCTCCCAGTCTATCTTCGCTCCGTTTTGCATCGCCTCATTAAACACACTTAATTGTTCATCCGTACCTATCACCTGTATCTTATCCATCGGAAACAGGCGGACAGAACCACCGGGGATATTAATCCTCCTCTTTCCACGAAGAATAGAAGCAACATGAACTCCAAACTTCTTCCCCAGATTCAGCTCCATCAATGTCTTTCCCGCCCAACTGGATTCACCCGGAATTTCCATATCGGCAAGATGCAAATCATGCGACAACAAACGACCGGCATACTCCGGCTTTTTCTCTCCCAGATACTCTGCACGTACATCTCTGGAACGGAGATTCTGAAAGAAACGACGTTCAATCAATATCGATTGCTTTTTCAAACGGCGAGACCATACCATCAACAATACAACAAGTACAGCCACTCCAATAATCAATCCGATAGACGCCTTAAATAATCCGGAAATAACAAAGATGACGAAAAGTGCCGCTATCATAATACGAATCACGATTGTCGATACCAGCGGTGCACGGTTGGCACGGCTGTCATGCCATAAGGTCATAAACTCAACCGAATGATTTTTCTTCACCATAATGGCACGCAAGAAAGGAGCAATACACAGAATGATAAATACCGCTCCCAACAATGATGCCCAGAAATGAGGCAGATTCTCTTTAAAGAATGGCACGACAAAACGAAAAGAAAGTGCAATAATCGACATACTGACAATTGAATAAACAACTGTTATACGTACCATTGACAAGATGAGCTTCTTCCACAAATTCTCGTGATTCAGGGCTGTTTGCGAACCGGAAGAATAACGCATCATTATTTTTTTCCATGATTCCGGAAGATGAGCATCCACAAAAGTAGAAGCCGGCTCGGCAAAACGAATCATATAAGGAGTCAGGAAAGTAGTAATCACAGAAACCGCTACCACTATCGGATACAGAAAGTCACTCGTCACATGCAAAGAGACTCCCAAAGAAGCAATAATAAACGCAAATTCTCCGATCTGCGTTAAACTAAAGCCGCATTGCATAGCTGTCTTTAAAGGCTTTCCGGAGAGAATAACACCGAATGTTCCAAAAACAGCCTGCCCCAAGATAACAGCCAAAGTAATAACTATAATAGGTACGGCATATTCTACAATCATTGCAGGATCCACCATCATACCGACCGATACGAAAAAGATAGCTCCAAAAAGATCCTTTACCGGTTTCACCAGCCGGTCTATGGATTCCGCCTCGATTGTTTCCGCCAGAATAGATCCCATTATAAATGCACCAAATGCAGCAGAGAATCCTGTATGAGCCGCCATCACTACCATACCGAAACAAAGCGCCAACGACACAATAAGCAGAGTCTCCTCTCCCATCAATTTCCGGCAGCGTTTCAAGAATTCAGGAATCAGATAGATACCGACAACAAACCACAGAATAAGGAAAAACAATAATTTCCCGATACTCTCCAACATCTCGGTACCTTCAAAATGTTGGCTCACCGCCATGGTGGAAAGCATCACCATTAATACAATGGCCAAAATATCTTCCAAAATCAAGATACTCAACACTAGTCCGGTAAACTGCTTCTTCCTTAATCCTAAATCATCAAAAGCTTTATAAATAATAGTAGTAGACGACATCGCAATCATACCGCCCAAGAACAGACTGTCCATCCTGTGCCAGCCGAAACCCATGCCGACTCCTATTCCTAACAAAATCATACAAAAGATGATGGTACAGGCAGCAATGATGGCAGAACCACCCACCTTGACAATCTTCTTAAAACTAAATTCCAAACCAAGAGCAAACAGCAAGAAAATAACACCAATATCCGCCCAAGTCTTAATATTGGCAGTATCCATCACTGAAGGAGTATACGGCATATGCGGACTTGCCAGAAATCCGGCAACTACATATCCCAAGACCAGAGGTTGTTTCAACTTCTTAAACAACAAAGTCATAACACCGGCACAAATCAATATAAGTGCGAGGTCAGCTATAAGAGTAGGTAATTGAGACATTATTTTATCGTATTTGATGACAAAATTATATTATTTCTATGGGATAAACAACATATTTACGGATATGTTTTGTAATAACCATCATAAAATAAGTTAGCCCCGGATAGAGTCGTAACTTATCCGGGGCTATACACAATAACAAGCCTATTTTTTACTTTCTAAAAGGCGGTTTCACTACCACAGCTTTCAATTTCCGACCACGCATATCGATACAGATTTCCGTACCCACCTTACTATATTCCGGTTTCACATATCCCATACCGATACCAATCCTACGGGTAGGCGACATCGTACCGGAGGTCACTACTCCGACTTTCCCGCCTTCATCATTCACCAGTTCATAGCCATGACGGGGAATTCCTCGATCAATCATTTCAAAGCCAACCAGTTTACGGATAACACCTTCCGCTTTCTGTTTTTCCAGCATCGGACGATTGACAAAATCCTTGCCTTCCACAAACTTAGTGATCCATCCCAATCCGGCTTCTATCGGAGAAGTCGTATCATCCAGATCATTGCCATACAGACAGAAGCCCATTTCCAACCGGAGCGTATCACGGGCACCCAAACCGATAGGTTTAATGCCATACTCTTCACCAGCCTCAAAAATAGCCTTCCATATAGAATCAGCCGCAGACGGATAGAAATAAAGTTCGAAACCTCCCGCACCGGTATAACCCGTATTGGAGATAATCACATTCTCTTCACCTGCAAACGTTCCAACCTTAAATGTATAATAAGGAATAGAAGCAAGATCAATATCCGTCAACTTTTGCAGAACCGAAATAGCCTTCGGACCCTGTATAGCAAGTTGAGCTATATTGTCCGACGAATTTTCCAACTCGGCTCCCTCCGTATTATGAGAAACACACCAGTTCCAGTCTTTTTCCGTATTGGAAGCATTCACCACCAACATGTATTTTTCCGGTTCATACTGATAAACCAGCAAATCATCTACAATACCTCCGTCCTCATTAGGAAAACAAGTATATTGTATTTTACCCGGAGTCAGTGCCGCCACATTGTTAGATGTTATTTTCTGCAGAAAGGCCAACGCTTGCGGACCTTTCACCCAAAATTCTCCCATATGCGATACATCAAATACACCGGCACCCTGACAAACAGTTATGTGTTCATCAATGATACCGGAATATTCAATAGGCATATTATAACCTGCAAACTCGTGCATTTTAGCACCAAGTGCTATATGTTTCTCTGTAAACGGAGTGGTTTTCATTATTTTAAAGTATTAAGTTTTAAGTATTAAGTATCAGGTATTAAGTATTACCGGAGCTTACCGTCTTTTTATTTGGAAGCCACCAGTTCTGCTATTTTCACAATCACTTTCATTGCTTTCTCCATATTCTGGATAGGCACAAATTCGTAACGACCGTGGAAATTCAGCCCACCGGCAAAGATATTCGGACAAGGCAATCCCTTAAAGGAAAGCTGCGCACCATCCGTACCTCCACGAATCGGTTTTACATTCGGTTTCACACCCACAGCTTCCATCGCAGCAAAAGCGGTATCGATGATATGCATTACCGGTTCTATCTTCTCACGCATATTATAATACTGGTCGCGCAATTCGAGAGTTGCAGTACCCGCTCCATGTTCAGCATTCATTTGAGCAACCAGACGTTCCATCTCTTTTTTACGGTTCTCAAATTTCGCACGGTCATGATCGCGGATGATATAAGATACAGTGCTTTGCTCCACATCTCCCTGAATACCGATTAAATGATAAAATCCTTCGTAACCGGTCGTATGCTCCGGTCTTTCCTGAGAGGGTAGCAATGTGATAAATTGATTGGCAAGATAGATTGAGTTAATCATCTTATTCTTGGCATATCCCGGATGCACATTACGTCCTTTAAAGGTAATTTTAGCAGCGGCAGCATTGAAATTTTCAAATTCTAACTCCCCTACTTCACCTCCATCCATCGTATATCCCCATTCGCAACCGAATTTCTCTACATCAAATTTATGGGCACCTTCACCAATTTCTTCGTCCGGATTGAAGCCGATACGGATTTTTCCGTGCTTGATTTCCGGATGTTCCTTCAGATACACCATTGCAGATACAATTTCCGCAATCCCGGCTTTATCGTCAGCACCAAGCAACGTCTTTCCATTGGTCACAATCAAGTCTTCCCCCTTATGATCCAGTAATTCCGGGAATTGTGACGGAGAAAGAATCACCTTCTCTTCAGCACAAAGCACAATATCCGAACCGTCATACTTTTCCACAATGCGTGGAGTGACATCCTTACCCGTCATATCAGGACTTGTATCCATATGGGCAATAAACCCGATAGTGGGTACTTCTTTATCTATATTGGCAGGAAGTGTAGCAAAAAGATATCCATGCTCATCCAAAGTAATATCTTCCAATCCCAAAGATTCCAACTCTTTTTTCAAGTATTCAGCAAAAATCATCTGCTTCGGAGTACTTGGAGTAAGCCCTGTCGATTCATCAGATTGTGTATCGAAGCTTACATACTTTAAAAATCTGTCTACTAAAGTCATATTATTTTAATTACAAGTTACTAATTACAATTTACAAATTGATAGTTTATAGTGCCGTAAAGGTAAAAAAAGAGCCGTGAATTACAAAGCAATTCACGGCTCTTTTTTATTGTATACTTTTATCCGGATACTTAAATATCCTATCTGACTACTTTAAAAATGGCTGCTACCATCAAAGCAATGTGTACAAACCTTACATTTAGGTAATCCGATAGCCTCAATCAGCGTTTCCAGCGTATTAAACTTCAATGAACTGAGACCGAAACGCTCGGCAATAATGCTAACCATTTTTTCGTATTCCGGCGAACCGGTAGTAGCATATTTCTCCAGGTTCTTATTCTCGTCCCCTTCCAGTTCCTTGATAATGCGACGGGTAATCAACTCCAATGCATTTTTGGAAGCCGAAAAGCCAACAAACGGACAAGCGTAAATCAATGGCGGACAAGCGATACGCATGTGTACCTCCTTCGCTCCGTAATCATACAGAATCTTCACATTGTCACGCAATTGAGTTCCCCGTACGATTGAATCGTCACAAAACAACAAACGTTTATTTTGCAGCATGGCACGGTTTGGAATCAACTTCATCTTGGCTACAAGCGAACGCATCTCCTGATTGCTCGGAGTGAAGCTACGAGGCCATGTCGGTGTATATTTGGAAATAGCACGATGATAGGGAACCCCCTTTCCTTCGGCATATCCTAAAGCCATACCCACTCCCGAATCAGGAATACCGCAGGCACAATCCACTTCCGATTCATCTGTCTGTCCCATTTTCAATCCGCTGGTGAAACGCACTTCCTCTACATTCTTTCCTTCATAACAAGAAGTCGGGAACCCGTAGTACACCCACAAAAACGAACAAATCTGCATATCCTCGTTGGGCTTGCGAAGTTGGTCAACATGATCGTCATACATACGGACAATCTCACCGGGACCTAAATATTTCTCAATCTCATAATCCAGATTCGGAAAACTGGACGATTCGCTTGTTGCAGCATAAGCACCGTCTTTCCTTCCAATCACCACCGGAGTACGTCCCCACCAGTCACGTGCTGCGATGATACTTCCGTCTTCCGTCAGAAGCAACATCGAACAAGACCCCTTAATGTGCTTAAACACATTTTCGATACCTTCCACAAAAGTTCTACCTTGTATAATAAGCAATGCGATAAGTTCCGTCTGGTTGGTGTTGCTCGAACTAAGTTCGGCGAAGTGCATGTTTTGACTGAGAAGCTCTTCTTCCAATTCCTGGATATTGACTATTTTAGCGACTGTGACAATGGCGAAGCGCCCGAGGTGAGAATTGATGATGATAGGTTGTGCGTCTGTGTCGCTAATGATGCCGATTCCGGCGTTTCCTTTGAATTTGTCGAGTTCTCCTTCAAACTTGGTTCGGAAATAAGTACTTTCCAAATTGTGAATGGAGCGTATAAAACCTTTTTCCTCACTATATGTTGCGAGTCCTCCCCGCTTGGTACCCAGATGTGAGTTATAATCTGTGCCATAGAATAAATCAGTCACGCAACTAGTTTTCGAGACTGTTCCGAAAAAACCTCCCATGTTGTTCTCTTTATTGATGATGTTTTAAAAAAGATGGCGCAAAAGTACAAAAAAGAATCCATCCTATAAAAAAAGCGCTCCGCAAAGTTTTAGTTTTCTTTGCGAAGCACAACTAATATTTATTAAAAAGCGGGGAATCCGTAAACAATCTTTTTACCTGAATCTTATTTCCATTTCTTGATCGTTTTCAAGTCAGCGGGAGTTGCTTCAATCAGACTTACCGCAAATCCTCCGCTGCGTGCCAGCTTCACAGACATCTTATTCTTGTTTGTTACAAGTCCTTTTTTTATCTGGTAAGAAGTAGGATTCTTTTCAAAATCCGCCTCCTTTCCGTCAGCGTAGAGAGTAGCTACATATTGTTTTCCCGGTTCGAGAAAATCAAGTGTAAAAGCAGAAGTACGGGGATTCTCATCGGTGATACCACCTACAAACCAGTTATCAGTACCTTTTGCCTTACGTGCTACGGTAATATAATCTCCCGGTTCCGCTTCCAGATACTTGCTGTCATCCCAATCAACGGCTACATCCTTGATAAATTGAAATGCATCCATGTGACGTTCGTAACTTTCCGGAAGGTCGGCTGCCATTTGCAAAGGACTGTACATCGTTACATAAAGTGCCAATTGTTTTGCCAAAGTAGTACGTACAAAGCTATGGTCGCCCGACAGGAAAGAAAGTTTTGTATCAAAGATACCCGGTGTATAATCCATCGGTCCACCAATCTGACGAGTGAAAGGAAGCAAGGTAGTATGGAACGGCTTATTCCCTGCAAAGGCTTCATATTCCGTGCCACGAGCCGATTCATTACCGATCAGATTCGGATATGTGCGACATAATCCTGTCGGGCGGGTTGCTTCGTGAGCATTTACACAGATCTTATATTCGGCCGCTTTTTCCACCGCATATAAATAATGATTGTTCATCCACTGCCCGTAATGATGTTCTCCACGGGGAATAATATTACCTACATACCCGCTCTTCACAGCATTGTATCCGTTATCTATCATAAACTGATAGGCTTTATCAAGATGACGCTCGTAGTTACTTACAGAAGCGGAAGTCTCGTGATGCATCATCAGCTTCACTCCTTTTTCCTTCGCATACGCATTGAGCATCTTCACGTCAAAATCAGGATACGGAGTTACGAAATCAAAGACATAATCCTTCGAATTTCCGAACCAGTCTTCCCAACCTTCATTCCAGCCTTCCACTAAGATCTGGTCGAATCCATGTTTGGAAGCAAAGTCAATGTAACGCTTCACTTTGTCATTATTGGCCGCATGACGCCCGCTCGGTTTTGTTTTGGAATAATCCGTCTGTCCCAGTTTCACAGAATAAACATCATCCGTGTACGACCATGAACTTTTTCCGGTAATCATTTCCCACCACACACCGATGTATTTCACCGGCTTAATCCAAGAAACATCTTCGTAGGCACAAGGCTCATTCAAGTTCAAAGTCAATTTGGAAGCCAGAATATCACGAGCATCATCACTGACAATCACCGTGCGCCAAGGTGAACGGCAAGGCGTTTGCATATAACCTTTATCCCCTTTTGCATCAGGAGTCAACCATGATTCAAAAATCAGATTCTGATCGTCAAGGTTCAGATGCATACAAGAATAATCAACCAAAGCCGCTTCATGCAGATTGATATATAACCCATCGGCTGTCTTCATTTGCAAGGACGTTTGTACCCCCGTTGGAGAGAAAGATGTTTGAGAAGCATTGCCGGTAATTGCACCCTGCAGCAATCCGCGAATTTCAGAAAGCTTGGATTCGGTATAATCATATTCCTGCGTATCATAATCGCCAGGAATCCAGAATGCCGTATGATCGCCGGCCATAGCAAACTGCGAATGTTCTTCTTTTATAACGAAGTAATTCAGATTCTTTTGTTGCGGGAACTCATAGCGGAAGCCCAAGCCATCATTATAAAGACGAAAACAAATAATCAGATTACGATCTTGTGCCTTTTGATTCAGGGTAACAGCCATTTCATTATAATGGTTGCGGATTGATTTCACCTCTCCCCACACCGGTTCCCATGTTTCATCAAAAGCTGAAGTTTTACTATCGGCCAGAGTGAATCCGTTCATCAGTCCGGGATCATTTTTCAATTCCAGTCCCAGTTTCGAAGGTTTAATCACCTCTTTTCCTTTATAAGAGAGTTCATACACCGGTTCTCCTTGCGTGTTGACAGAGAAATTTAGTTTTAATTGTCCGTCAGGAGAAGTGATACTTTCGGCCTTTGCTGATGTGCCGAAGAAAAAAGAGAGCAACAGGCAGACCCATATTGCAGTTCCTATTTTCATGTTCTTCATGATATAAATGAGTTAGTTAATAATCGTATGGCAAAGATAGACAGGAATGACAAGCATTACTCCGGATTATAAATAAAATATAGTATTTCCGAATATCACAAAAGAGATAAGAAGCTATTAATAAGCACAATAGCAAAGTCATTCAACAGAAAAAATATAGTATCTACATGGAATAACAAAGCATATTATCATACTGAAATAGCCTAAAAATCCATGTCTAATAAAAAATAGAGGCTAAAAAGTTCAAAGAATACAGTGATATTAATATATAATTGATAAATTTGTAAGCAAAATATCTTACTTTAAAAAACACATAATCTAATATTATTATGATACAAGATCTTAGATACACGATATTGTTTCTCTTTATATTATCTACAACTTATACCTCCGCTCAATCCCTACGAAAATTAATGGAGATGCCTCCCCGTATTATTGAATCGAAATGGGAACAGACCCCAGAGGGAGGGACAGAATTAAACTATTACAACGAAGACCTGTGCAGCTATTATCTATTTCGCGAAAACGACCGTTCATACAATCTAAATCCAGGGAAAAACACGGTATTCAGAATAGAGAAAGGTTCCAATGCCAATAATCCCTTCAAGAATTCAAGCAGATATATGTTCTTTCGCGGACAATTCCCTAAAGATTTTAAAATCAGCACTCCTTACGCACTTCCCGTAAAAGCTGGTAAAGAAACAAAATGGCAAATCGCCTTGCAAGAATCTGCAAAAACGATGATATTCCAAATTCAAGAAGGTGACACCATTTATGCCACCCGCAGAGGAGTGGCATGTACAACAGTGTTACCACAACAATTATTAATATACCACCCCGATCACACTTTTGCCGCATACCTTATGATGAGCCAGAATTTCATCCAAGGGGGTGAGGAAATCATGACTGGGCAACCAATAGGAATAGCCGGAGTACTTGGAGTATCAATCTCCTACTTTTTTCTAGATAACAATAAATTCGATTCAAATGGTCCTCTAGGTTATCCGTACTCTCATTTTACTCCTGTATTCCGTACAGATAAAGGAGATATAAAACTAGATGAAAAAGTTGCCTATAAATCGGCTATAGATGACGAGCTGATCATGCTTGAAATGACGAAACGTGAAAAAAAGAAATTTCAGAAACAGAAATACTCAAAATAAAGAAAAGAATATGCGTGTATTTCATCTAATCCTCCTTTGGGTCTGTTTTTGCGATTTACTTCATGCACAGACCGTACAAATCATTTATGAAGGCGACCCGCTTACTGACAAAGAACGCCGGAAGATTGAACAGACTCTCCAATATGAAGTTGAATTCTACTCACAATTCGGACTTCCTGATACGCTTAACCTCAAGTTAACAGTGTTCAACAAAAGAGAAGACGCTCTAACTTATCTGGATAAATTCAACATTCATCCCCCCAAAGGCACAAACGGTTTATATATACCCAGATTACAGAAAGCTATTATATTAAGCAGAGAGAAAGAATATCAACAAGGCCTTGGCATCATCTATCACGAACTGAGCCATCACCTCACCTTGAAAATTACAGCAGGGCGTCCTCCCATTTGGTTTAACGAGGGACTTGCTGAATACTTTGAGCACTGTAAAGCCAATAAAAAAGGACTCCAACATACATTTACCGAATACGAAAAAGGAAGAATCCGCACTATATATATGTTAGGGGACATTGATTTACTCACCTTCATCAACAGTCGCCAGAAAGAATTTATGCAGCAACAAAGAACCGATGAGCAATATGCCTATATCCTTTCCCATGCACTTGTTACTTTTTGGATTGAGAAAATTCCCCGGCAGATATTCCATGATTTTGTGCACTCCCTCCAAAACAAAAACAATTCGTCCACAGTGTCCGAACAGATAGATCAGATTTATACCGGAGGCTTCAAACAATTTGAAAAAGATTTTGAAGCTTTCTGCAGATAGTTTTATCTTTTTTCTATCTTTGCATCGGCTATGGGATTAGCCTTTAACCGCCCTTTGGAGCTGATGATCCCTACAATTTGAATGTATAACTCTTAAATTGTCAGCTAATGCTCAAAACTTTATTATTTATCGGCATGGGAAGTTTCACTGGAGGCATACTACGTTACCTCATCTCACGCTATGCACAGAATTATCTGATCACTTCCTTTCCTTTAGGAACCTTTCTGGTCAACGTACTCGGTTGTTTTGCCATCGGTCTGTTTTATGGACTCTTCGAACGAGGGAATCTGATGAACTCCAATCTAAGAATGTTTCTTACTGTAGGGTTCTGCGGAGGATTCACCACCTTTTCAACGTTCATGAATGAGAACTTTCAACTAATTAAAAATGATAATTTCTTCTATCTCTCGCTTTATGTTACTCTTAGCTTGTTTTTAGGATTTGTTATGTTATACCTTGGGCATGCACTTACAAAATTATTCTGAAATGGAAATGATAAAAACATAACATACTGACATATTTATGATTAAAAGAAACCCAACCAAACCCGTCCGCGTTGTTCCTCCCATGATGGAAGAGCAGGAAGTCAGTACTACTACCCTACAGGAATGGCTCGACAGAGAAGAAACCGTCTCTCATCTTTTATTCTGCAAAGGAAAAGAAGAAGGCATCGACAAATCTTATAAAAGTTTCAAAAACTGCACCTTTCAGCATCAGACATTCAGCGAATGTAAATTCCGTTCTTCCCAGCTGACCGATGTCAGGTTTGAGAACTGCGACTTATCCAATATTTCTTTCGCTGAAAGTTCTCTTTACCGGGTAGAATTCATTTCCTGCAAACTATTGGGTACCAATTTATCGGAAACAACGATGAATCACGTCTTGCTGCATGACTGCAACGCAGGTTATATCAATCTGGCTATGAGTAAAATGAACCAGGTACGTTTTGCACACAGCCAGCTCCGCAACGGAAGTCTGAACGACTGCCGTTTTTCATCCGTCGCATTTGAGAGTTGTGATCTCGTGGAAGCCGATTTTTCACATGCTCCGCTTCGTGGAATAGATTTGCGCACTTCCCGTATCAGCGGAATCACGCTTAACATCAGTGATCTGAAAGGGGCTGTCATCACTTCCCTGCAAGCAATGGATTTGCTTCCATTGTTAGGGGTTATTATCGAAGATTAAAATCCTGCAAATTCACCCCTTCGCACTCAAACAAAAAGCATCGTCCCGTTGTTATAATATAAGGTCGGACTAACGACATATAGGGAATAGGCACAAAAAGAATACCTATTTATAGTGATTTCTCACTCCCCGTCAAGTCCGTACTTTTGCAGAAATCTTATTCAAAAACAATAGAAACGATGAAAATTGAAAAAATTGTAGCTCGAGAAATTCTCGATTCAAGAGGTAACCCCACAGTAGAAGTTGACGTAGTATTGGAATCCGGCATTATGGGACGTGCCTCTGTGCCGTCGGGTGCTTCCACAGGTGAACACGAAGCATTGGAGCTTCGCGATGGTGACAAACAGCGCTATGGTGGAAAAGGAGTACAAAAAGCGGTTGATAATGTAAATAAAATCATCGCTCCGAAGCTGATTGGTATGTCTTCACTCAATCAGAGAGGTATCGACTACGCAATGCTGGCATTGGACGGCACTAAGACTAAATCTAATTTAGGTGCTAACGCTATTCTTGGTGTATCTCTTGCCGTAGCCAAAGCTGCTGCCAACTATCTGGACCTTCCTCTATATCGCTATATCGGTGGAACAAATACGTATGTAATGCCTGTACCGATGATGAACATCATCAACGGTGGTTCACATAGTGATGCTCCTATCGCATTTCAGGAATTTATGATCCGCCCCGTAGGTGCTCCTTCTTTCAGAGAAGGTTTGCGTATGGGCGCCGAAGTATTCCATGCCTTGAAGAAGGTTTTGAAAGACCGTGGCCTTAGCACTGCCGTAGGTGACGAAGGTGGTTTCGCTCCTAACCTGGAAGGTACGGAAGATGCTTTGAACTCTATTATGGCCGCTATCAAAGCAGCAGGATACGAACCGGGCAAGGACGTAATGATCGGCATGGACTGTGCTGCTTCCGAATTCTACCACGATGGTATTTACGATTATACCAAGTTTGAAGGTGAAAAAGGTAAGAAACGCACTTCCGCAGAACAAGTTGACTACCTGGAAGAACTAATCAACAAATTCCCTATCGACTCTATCGAAGACGGTATGAACGAAAACGACTGGGAAGGCTGGAAAAAGCTGACTGAACGCATCGGCAACCGTTGCCAGCTGGTAGGTGACGACCTGTTCGTAACCAACGTAGATTTCCTTGCAATGGGTATCGAAAAAGGCTGTGCCAACTCTATCCTGATTAAAGTAAACCAAATCGGTTCGCTGACAGAAACACTGAACGCTATCGAAATGGCTCACCGTCATGGATACACTACTGTTACTTCTCACCGTTCGGGTGAAACGGAAGATGCTACTATTGCAGACATCGCAGTAGCTACCAACAGCGGACAGATCAAAACCGGTTCTTTGAGCCGTTCCGACCGTATGGCGAAATACAACCAGTTACTCCGTATCGAAGAAGAACTGGGAGATTTGGCTGTATATGGTTACAAGAGAATTAAATAATTCAATATTCTCTTACTTGAATAATTCATCCCCGGACAATTTGATTATCCGGGGATTTTTACATATTAACCATTCACTAAATCTTTTTGCATCGTAAGAAAACTAGCTTCACTAAGCATCAATAAATATCTCCAATATTTTGCGGATTGAATTAATAAGGCTACATTTGCAACGTCTAACATATTAACAGACGGTGGGGAAACCTGCCTACTATCGCAGCGAGCATTTTTATGTTCGTATGTGAACTCTTATATGGGCGGTTTCGTACCCCCATAGAGAGTGTTAATGCACCTCTAAACCTGCCGTCGGTATGTTAGACAATGGGACAGGCGAAACCGCTTTTTTATTAGCACTTCTTCCTCTCCCATCAATCTAATTATTCATCTTTTAAATTCTAATGATTATGGAAAACAGTCAATTAAAAGACTTACAGGAAGAGGTTTCAGAAGCTACGAAACAGTATATCCTGACTACATTCAATTCTGAAAATGGAATGAAAACGTATTATTTGCAGATGTCAAACATAATACGCTCTGCGCACATTAATCCTCCCATTGACACCGAATACAACAGTTTAAAAAAGCTAAGCAAAAAGCTCAAGCAATATTGTACTTTCATTCAAACACTTGGCGAACATGAATGGGATAAGGGAATAGCTGATATTCAGAAAGCATTAGGCATTTATCTAATGCAAAATAACATCGAAAGTAAAGAACGCAAACAAACGAATCAGGAAATTGCCTCTCAACTGCAATTCATCGTTTTTCTCTCCGGGAATATAAATATCATCAAGCAACTTCATGGAATATTGCAACGCCATTTATCCAATGTGATGCTTTTACTCAGGTCCTATCCGGAGCATAATATACAAGAATGAATAACAATGATGAATCAAAAAGAAACTATAAATATTTGCTTTTCTTAAAAATGGAATATTACAACAATTAGGGAACTGCGTATTTCGATAATATGCAAATATAAAAAAAAAGCATCCAGACTAATACCTGAATGCTTTTTTCTTGGATTTGTTATATATCCTTTTTTTGAGCCTCTTGTCGGATTCGAACCAACGACCCCGAGATTACAAATCACGTGCTCTGGCCAACTGAGCTAAAGAGGCGGGTGGGTAAGCTATCTATATCGCGCCGCTACAACCAACTACCTTTGCTGCGATCAAGCCCTGGAGGATTCGAAGGGAGCTGGCCGTATAGGACTTACCCGTTTTGCGGTTGCAAAGGTAGACATTTTTATGTATTCTGCAATAGCTGCAGACAACTTTTTTACTAATAAAAGACTAACAGGCTACATTTCAGGCAATTAAAATTGCAAAAAAATATTCAGACAGCAACTTCCTCTGCTTTATTAACTTTAACAACCAGATTTCCCCTACCAACCGATATTATTTGTACCTTTGTGCGCAATTTATAAATGAAGATGACAGAGAACAGAAGCTATTTACAAAAATATGCCATGCATTTTGGCACGTATATGGGAATCTACTGGATATTGAAGTTCATATTATTTCCGTTGGGATTCCACATACCTTTCCTTTCGCTTTTATTTGTAATCCTGACATTGTCCGTACCTTTCATCGGATATCACTATGCGAAAATGTACCGGGATAAGATTTGCGGGGGAAGTATCCAATTTTCGCATGCCATGCTCTTTACCATATTTATGTATATGTTTGCTTCTCTGCTGGTAGCTGTGGCCCACTACGCCTATTTCCAATTCATCGATCATGGATTTATCATCAACTCTTACATCCAGTTGTGGGACGAACTGATGACCAACACCCCGGCTCTGATAGAAAACAAAGAAGTTATAAAAGAAACGATAGATACCGCCCGTTCACTTACTTCCATCAATATCACCATGCAACTATTGTCATGGGATGTATTTTGGGGAAGCATCCTGGCCATTCCCACCGCATTGATGGTAATGAAAAAGGCCAAACCGGAAAATGACGGAGTGTCTCAATCGTAATTTGTAATTCGTAAGTAATTAGTAATTAAAAAATGGATATATCAGTTGTAATCCCATTATTCAATGAAGAAGAGTCACTACCCGAACTCTATGCTTGGATAGAACGGGTAATGCAAGCCAACGGATTCTCATTCGAAGTGATTTTCGTAAACGATGGAAGTACCGACCATTCATGGGAAGTGATCGAAAAGCTTAAAGCTCAATCGGAACATGTAAAAGGTATCAAATTCCGCCGTAACTACGGTAAATCACCTGCACTCTACTGTGGATTCGCTGAAGCGGAAGGAAATGTAGTCATAACGATGGATGCCGACCTGCAAGATAGCCCGGATGAAATCCCCGAACTTTACCGGATGATTACAAAGGATGGCTATGACCTGGTATCCGGCTGGAAGCAAAAGAGATATGATCCTATTTCAAAGACACTGCCCACCAAGTTGTTTAATGCTACCGCCCGCAAAGTATCAGGCATCAAAAACCTGCACGACTTCAACTGTGGTCTGAAAGCATATCGAAAAGACGTTGTAAAACATATCGAAGTCTATGGCGAGATGCACCGTTACATCCCCTATCTGGCAAAGAATGCCGGATTCAAGAAAATCGGTGAAAAGGCAGTACACCATCAGGCACGCAAATATGGAACAACTAAATTCGGACTAAACCGCTTTGTAAACGGATATCTGGATTTGATTTCCTTGTGGTTCCTTTCCAAATTCGGAGTTAAACCGATGCATTTCTTCGGACTGCTGGGATCATTGATGTTCCTGATCGGTATGATTTCTGTCATCATTGTAGGCGCCAGTAAATTATACGCCATGTCCAACGGTCTCCCTTACCGACTGGTGACCGACTCTCCCTATTTCTATTTGTCACTTACGGCAATGATTATAGGTACACAATTATTCTTAGCCGGATTCCTTGGCGAACTCATCTCGCGCAATGCACCGGAACGGAATAACTATCAGATAGAAAAGAAAATTTGATTCACATTCAATAAACTGACTATGAAGAATTTAATTCGCATCTTTCTCATATTGACTATCATTGGCGGTGCAGTCAGCTTACATAGTGCCTGCTCGGATGAGAACGATTGCTCATTGGCAGGACGTCCGATGATGTACTGCACAATATATACCATTGATCCGGATAATCCTACTGTTGCATTAAAAGACACGCTTGATTCATTAACAATCACAGCATTGGGCACTGACTCTATCATCCTGAACAATGAAAAGAATGTGCATACCCTGATGCTGCCACTACGATACACAAGTGACACTACTGTGTTCATATTCAGATACGATCCCAAACGTAGAGAAAAAGATGTTGACACATTATACATTGTACAACAGAATACCCCTTATTTCCAGTCCATGGAATGTGGTTATATGATGAAACAAAATATACTCAGCGCCAAATTTGGAAAACCGGGAAGACCGGGCAACCCTCCCCCCTCTGGCAACGGGCAGCCGGACCAGATAGATTCTCTTCATATAAAAAATAAAGAAGCCAATACAAATGAAATCGAGAACTTGCAGATATTCTATAATTATCGGCCAGAACGCACACCTGATGAAACGACTAATTAGTCTGCTTCTACTCTTTTGCATTGGGCTTCCGTTGCTGGCACAACAGCAACGTCCGGTGCAAACGCCTAAAAGAGACCAGAAGAAAAAAGAGGTTGCCGAGATAGATACCATTCCGCTTTACAATGGTACGTATGTCGGTGTGGATTTATATGGTATTGGAAGCAAGCTGCTGGGAGGTGACTTTATGAGTTCCGAAGTCAGTGTAGCCGTTAACCTCAAGAACAAATTCATCCCTACCATTGAGTTTGGTATGGGAGGAACAGATACCTGGAGCGAAACAGGCATACACTACAAAAGCAAAATGGCTCCATTCTTCCGAATCGGCGTGGATTACAACACCATGGCAAAGAAAAAAGAGAAGAACAGCTACTTGTATGCAGGACTTCGCTATGCATTCAGTTCATTTAAATATGATGTTTCCACGATGCCGGCAGACGATCCTATCTGGGGAGATGCGATAAGCAACCCGAGTTTGGAAGACGGTTATTGGGGAGGAAGTGTGCCATTCAGCCATCTGGGCATGAAAGGATCGGTGCAATGGCTGGAAATCGTTTTAGGCGTCAAAGTACGTATTTACAAAAACTTCAACATGGGGTGGTCAGTACGTATGAAATACAAAACCAAAGCATCTACCGGAGAATATGGAGACCCATGGTACGTGCCCGGTTACGGAAAATTTAAATCGAGTAACATGGGAATCACTTATTCCCTTATTTATAAATTGCCTCTTTAGAATACAATGACAGGACTAGAGATTTGGCTGCTTGCAATAGGTCTGGCGATGGATTGTTTCGCTGTCTCAATTGCAAGCGGTATTATTTTGAAACGTACCCGATGGAAACCCATGCTAGTCATGGCTTTTGCTTTCGGCCTTTTTCAGGCAATCATGCCATTTATCGGATGGATGTGTGCAAAGACATTCAGTCATCTTATAGAAAGTGTAGACCATTGGATTGCTTTCGCGATCCTTGCCTTCTTAGGCGGACGAATGATTTTAGAATCTTTCAAAGAAGAAGAATGTTGTAAACTGTTCAATCCGGCAAATCCGAAAGTGGTATTGACAATGGCGATAGCCACAAGTATTGATGCATTGGCAGTCGGTATCTCCTTTGCTTGTTTAGGAGTGCAGGACTATACAGAAATCATCTCTCCTATCCTTATCATCGGATTTGTATCTTTCGCCATGTCGCTCATCGGGCTGATCTTTGGTATCCAATGTGGCTGTGGCATCGCCCGGAAACTGAAAGCGGAGTTATGGGGAGGTATCATTCTAGTCATTATCGGACTAAAGATATTAATTGAACATTTATTTCTTCAATAAAACGAGTTTTCTCATCAAATAGAAGAGCGTATGAAAACAAAGAAAAGTTTCCTTTGGCTGGCTTTCTTGATTTTGGCAACTATCTGGATATTAGTCAGACATAATCAACAAGTTGGCTATTATAGTGTCAAAGGTTTGGTATTTGGGACAGTGTATAAAATTACTTATCAGCATGACGGTGATTTAAAACCGGAAATAGAAGCTGAACTGAAACGCTTCGACCAATCTTTATCTCCATTCAATGACAGTTCTGTTATCAGTCGCGTCAACCGCAATGAAGAGCTGGTGACTGATAGTTTTTTCCAGAAATGTTTCAACCGCTCGATGGAAATTTCCCACGAGACAAAGGGTGCTTTCGACATTACAGTGGCCCCTCTTGCCAATGCTTGGGGATTCGGTTTCAAAAAAGGTGCTTTTCCTGATTCATTAATGATAGACAGTCTGTTACAAATCACCGGATATGAAAAAGTGAAAATGGATAACGGCAAAGTCATCAAACAGGATCCTCGCACTATGTTAAGTTGTAGTGCCGTTGCCAAAGGGTATTCGGTAGACGTAATCGCACAACTGCTCGACCGTAAGGGAATAAAAAACTATATGGTAGATATAGGCGGCGAGGTGGTAGTGAAAGGGAAAAATCCTTCCAAAGGCTTATGGCGCATTGGAATCAATAAGCCCGTCGACGATTCACTGGCCGTAAACCAAGACTTACAGACAATTCTTGAGATAACAGATTTAGGCTTGGCTACTTCCGGAAACTATCGTAACTATTATTATAAGGATGGGAAAAAATACGCCCATACGATTGACCCTAGAACTGGCTATCCGGTACAACACAACATCTTGTCCTCTACGGTAATCGCCAAAGACTGTATGACTGCCGACGCCCTTGCCACCGCCTTCATGGTGATGGGACTGGAAGAAGCGGAAGCTTTCTGCAAAGCGGATACAACGATTGACGCCTACTTTATTTATAGCGGAGAAAATGGAGAGTTCAAGACTTTCTACACGGAAGGAATGAAAAAATACATAGCTACTCCATAATAATATATATTTTATACAAGCAGAGGCTCTATTGGACATTAATAGAGCCTCTGCTTGTATAAAATAGAGGTTCTACTTGAGTAAAACAGAGCCTCTATTCAATTGGCAAATATCTATTTCATAAACACGAAATACACCGCAGCAATTAAACAAACAAATGCAGCCAGATGATTCCAATGCAAAGCCTCACCTTTAAAAAAGATTGTAGTGAACACTGTAAAAATAACAAGTGTTATTACCTCTTGAATGACTTTTAGTTGCATCAATGAAAACGGGCCTCCATTACCTATAAAGCCAATACGATTGGCCGGTATCTGACAGGAATATTCAAAAAAGGCGATCGCCCAGCTGAACGCAATCACACCGATCAGCGGAAGAGCCGCAAACCAACTGTACTCCTGTTTCATCTTTAAATGTCCGTACCAAGCGAATGTCATAAAGACATTAGATACGATCAGCAACAAAATGGTATAGAATCCTTTCATAACAATCTATTCAAATTAATCTATTTTATCTGGTAATAATTCCTCCTGTACATTAGTCATGCTACCCCAAAGGCTATAACGAGCTTCCGGGTTCATCGCTTCCAACTGCCGTAAAATTCCTTTCATATCACTCCGGCTGGACTGCGATTCATAAGGACAATTCTTCACTTGCTTCTGATAATGTCGCAAAGCTGCCAATTCTACCAAATCGGCTTCATGAACCAGACACATCGGACGAATAATTGTCATATCAAACTTCTTCATCACCAACCGGGGCGGCATTGTACTGAAAGCTCCCTGATAAGTGATATTCATCAATAAAGTTTCCAAAATATCATCCATATGGTGACCGAGAGCGATTTTATTGCATCCGTGTTCCTTGGCAACTGTGAACAAGGCTTTCCGACGGTTCCATGAACAGAGGAAACAGGGAGATTTACGTGTGTCGGTAGCAGGATCAAAGGCAGTCTCATACTGCACAAAGGGAACTCCATACGCTTCACAGTGCGCTTTCAAATATTCAGTATCACTCTGATAAGGAATATTCTTCATCACTACATGGACGGCAACGACAGAAAAGCGAGGTTTATAGATACGTGCGCGTCTCCCCAACAGTTCCACAAGCGCCAACGAATCTTTTCCTCCCGACAGTCCGATAAGGATTTTGTCTCCTTCTTCTATCAATTCATATTGCACCACTCCTTTGCTAAACCGCCGTTCAATGCGGCGAATGGTTTTCTCTTCTTCCGTAAATTGTGTCATATCTTTGAAAATCGGCTGCAAAAGTAAGCGAAAAGAATGATTTAAAGAAGAATTAACATAATAGAATCACTGAAAAAGGGTTTATTTCTAATAAATTTGTACTTTTGAACAATTGATAAATAGACCGGTGCCCGAAAGCAGCAATGTTTTCAATCTACCCGTCACTCATAAACGCTCAAAACGATGAAAGGAAAATATATTCTATTTTTAATTTGCAGCCTCTTCCTTTGCGAAGTCTCTGCACAAACGTTGGAACAGGCACGCACCTTATTTACCAAAGGTGAGTACGAACAAGCCAAACCAGTTTTTAAGAAGTATGCTAAATCACAACCGTCGAACGGGAATTATAATTATTGGTATGGCGTATGTTGCCTGAAAACCGGAGAGGCGGAAGAGGCGGTGAAACCTCTTGAAATAGCAGTAAAGAAACGTATCACCGGTGGACAACTCTATTTGGGACAAGCATATAATGAGACGTACCGCTTTGAAGACGCTGTGAACTGCTTTGAGGAATATATCGCAGATTTAAGTAAACGTAAAAAATCGACGGAAGAAGCGGAAAAGCTTCTGGAGAAAAGTAAATCCGACCTCCGTATGTTGAAGGGAGTTGAAGATGTGTGCATCATCGACAGCTTCGTTGTGGACAAGGCGACTTTCCTGAACGCTTACAAGATTAGCGAAGAATCGGGCAAGCTGTTTACTTTCAATGAGTTCTTCAAGACAGAAGGAGATCATCCGGGAACTGTTTATGAAACAGAAATCGGAAATAAAATTTATTATAGCGAAAAGGGTGAGAAAGGTAATCTTGACATCTTCTCAAAGAATAAATTGTTGAATGAATGGAGTGACGGACGCCCGTTACCGGGTAGTATCAATGCTTCCGGCAATGCGAATTATCCGTTTGTCCTATCGGACGGAGTCACCGTTTATTACGCCAGCGATGGCGAGGGACTGGGTGGCTATGATATTTTTGTCACTCGCTACAACACAAATACCGACACTTATCTTGTTCCGGAAAATGTGGGTATGCCGTTCAACTCGCCGTACAACGATTATATGTACGTCATTGATGAATACAACAACCTCGGATGGTTTGCTTCCGACCGTTTCCAACCGGAAGGAAAGGTATGTATTTATGTATTCATTCCTAACACTTCCAAACAGACTTATAATTATGAAGCAATGGAGCAGCAACAGATCATTCGTCTGGCGCAGATTCATTCGCTGAAAGAAACCTGGAAGGATAAACAAGCGGTTACCGAAGCACTGCAACGATTGGAAGCTGCTATCAGTCATAAGCCCAAAGAACGCCGTGCCATGGATTTTGAGTTTGTCATTGACGACCATACGACTTACTATCTGATGAGCGACTTTAAATCCGCAAAAGCCAAGACACTTTTCCAACGCTATCAGCAGATGGAAAAAGACTATTATCAACAAGAAGAAAAGCTGAACAGCCTTCGACAACAATATGCCGGTGCCAACCAACAGGGAAAAGCCAAAATGGCTCCTGCCATTCTCGACCTTGAAAAGCGGATATTGCAAATGTCCGAAGAACTGGATGCTCTCGAAGTGAATGTACGTAATGCAGAAAAAACAAAATAAATAATAACTCTGAACTATGGATATACTCATTATCGCCGTTCTCATTATTGCCGCAGTCATACTGTTTTTGGTAGAACTGTTCGTCATCCCGGGCATTAGCCTGGCCGGAATTTCTGCATTGGTTTGCATCCTGTATGCCAACTACTATGCGTTCGACAAATTAGGTATGGCAGGAGGATTCGTCACTCTTGGCATATCAGCGGTTGCCTGCATTGGATCACTGATCTGGTTTATGCGATCGAAAATGCTGGATAAACTGGCGTTGAAAAAGGATATTGATTCAAAAGTAGACCGTAGCGCAGAAGATAGCGTCAAAGCGGGTGACACAGGAATCAGTACTACACGTCTGGCACAAATCGGTTATGCCGAGATAAACGGAAAAATTGTGGAAGTAAAGTCTATGGACGGATTCCTCAATGAGAAGACTCCGATTATTGTAAACCGTATTACCGACGGTACAATCATGGTTGAGAAACGCAAAGAATAATATTCACTTAATACAAATTATCAATGGAAACATCTCTGTACTTACCTATCCTTCTGATTGTTGGAGGTATTATTTTCCTAATACTATTTTTCCATTATGTGCCGTTCTTTTTATGGTTGTCGGCCAAAGTATCTGGTGTCAACATCTCGTTGATACAGCTATTCCTGATGCGTATACGTAATGTTCCGCCTTATATCATTGTGCCGGGAATGATCGAGGCTCACAAAGCCGGATTAAAAAACATTACCCGTGACGAACTGGAAGCCCATTACCTGGCGGGAGGACATGTGGAAAAAGTAGTCCATGCCTTAGTATCCGCATCAAAGGCAAATATAGAATTATCGTTTCAAATGGCCACTGCCATCGACCTCGCAGGGCGAGATGTGTTTGAAGCAGTGCAGATGTCCGTAAATCCTAAAGTGATTGACACCCCTCCCGTTACGGCTGTTGCCAAAGATGGTATTCAGTTAATAGCTAAAGCCAGAGTAACAGTACGTGCCAGTATCAAACAGTTGGTCGGTGGTGCAGGTGAAGACACAATTCTTGCCCGCGTAGGCGAAGGTATCGTTTCGTCTATCGGTTCTTCTGAAAATCATAAATCGGTATTGGAGAATCCGGATTCTATTTCTAAACTGGTACTTCGCAAAGGTCTGGACGCAGGAACTGCTTTCGAGATCCTGTCTATTGATATTGCGGACATCGACATAGGTAAGAACATCGGTGCGGCCCTGCAAATTGACCAGGCTAATGCAGACAAGAACATCGCACAGGCAAAAGCCGAAGAGCGCCGTGCTATGGCAGTAGCTTCCGAACAGGAAATGAAAGCAAAAGCACAGGAAGCCCGTGCCAAAGTGATCGAAGCAGAAGCTGAAGTTCCTAAAGCAATGGCTGAAGCTTTCCGCAGTGGAAACTTAGGCATCATGGATTATTATCGCATGAAGAATATCGAAGCTGATACTTCAATGCGTGAGAATATCGCCAAGCCTACAACAGGCAATACAGGCAACCAGCCATTGAGCAAATAATCTATTACAAACGCCGGAATCCGATTTCATTTCAGTTGCAAGACGTACTCCACTTTTCCAAAAGAAAAAGATAGAGGCTTCTTCTGAACTTAAATCCGGTTCCGGCGTTTCTATTTATAGATACAATCTATTATAAAACTAAAACCCTTCAATAACATGAAAAAGTACTTTCCATCCTCTGAATTGATAATCAATGAAGACGGTTCAGTATTCCATCTTCACGTAAAACCCGAATGGTTGGCAGACAAAGTAATTCTGGTAGGTGACCCCGGACGTGTAGCACTCGTAGCTTCTCATTTCGAAAACAAAGAATGTGAAGTGGAAAGCCGCGAATTCAAAACCATCACGGGTACTTATAAAGGTAAACGGATTACGGTAGTCTCTACCGGAATCGGTTGCGATAACATCGACATCGTGATGAATGAATTGGATGCACTCGCCAATATCGACTTTGTCACCCGCGAAGAAAAGGATCAGTTCCGCCAACTGGAATTAGTGCGTATCGGCACATGTGGCGGTCTGCAGCCCAATACTCCTGTCGGAACTTTTGTCTGTTCACAAAAGTCCATTGGTTTCGACGGATTACTGAATTTCTATGCCGGACGTAATGCCGTATGCGATTTACCTTTCGAACGTGCCTTCCTCAATCACATGGGTTGGTCGGGAAATATGTGTGCTCCCGCTCCTTATGTCATTGATGCCAGTGAAGAATTGATTGACCGGATTGCCAAAGATGACATGGTACGTGGAGTGACAATCGCTGCCGGAGGTTTCTTCGGTCCTCAAGGACGTGAACTTCGTATCCCGTTAGCAGACCCGAAACAGAATGATAAGATTGAGACATTCGAATATAAAAGTTACAAAATCACCAACTTCGAAATGGAAAGTTCGGCTTTGGCAGGACTTAGCCGGTTGATGGGACATAAAGCAATGACCGTCTGCATGGTGATAGCCAACCGACTTATCAAAGAAGCCAACACCGGATATAAGAATACAATCGATACGCTGATTAAGACAGTACTTGACAGAATATAAATCATCTATATCCAAAAGGATTAAATTGTAATCGAAAGAACAAAACTGCCATCGAAAAATAGATAATGGCTTGAATCTTCCACTGATAACGTATAGATTCAAGCCATTTTTTATCATTTACATCTTTCAATATAGCATCATTATATTACACAGCTATTTTTGATTTGTTATTTTATCAATAACCAATCGTAAATCTCTCCTGATGATGTTTCGGATATTCCAACTCATCGATCATGGCGGCGGCATAATCTTCCACAGAGATATGGCTGTTGCCTACGACATCTACAATCATATCATCTTTTCCCAGCCGGTAACGCCCTGTACGGACTCCCGGACGCATATCTGCCGCCGGAGAGAAAAACACCCAGTCTATTTCTTTTTCTTTCTTTAAAAAGTT
This sequence comes from Bacteroides sp. D55t1_190419_B8, assembly GCF_015558905.1. Taxonomy (NCBI): domain Bacteria; kingdom Pseudomonadati; phylum Bacteroidota; class Bacteroidia; order Bacteroidales; family Bacteroidaceae; genus Bacteroides; species Bacteroides sp. D55t1_190419_B8. The sequence continues at coordinate 118,463 of NZ_JADMOU010000006.1, read as the reverse complement.
CAGATAGAACTCTCCTAAAGCTTTCACTCCCGGCAATATATTTTCAGGTACTTCACCGGAATCCATCAGACGCAAGCCCGGAGCAATAAACAAAGAACCGGCACCCCCAACCATCAAAAAACGATTGACGCCAGCTTTCTTCACTCCATCAATAATGGTCAGATAGACTTTAATCGTTTCATCGTATATATCAGGATTATTCCATCCCGGATTGAATGCACTAATAACAGCATCTGCACCTTTACAAACGCCAACCACTTCATCAAGCACAGAAACATCGGCTTTCACCACTTTCAGATTTTCATTCTTTATCTTTATCTTTTCCGGATGACGAACCACAGCCGTAACTTCGAAACCACGATTCAAAGCTTCATTCAGAAGCGCAGAACCCACAAAACCACTTGCCCCGATAAGGACAATCTTTTTCACTTTCTCCATATTCCAATATATTATAATGTTACTACTATATGACAAGTAACACTACAACATCCTGAATGTTAGTTCTTTTTCAAAAAATTAATTATCCGATATAAGATTCTATCGTCTCTTTTAACCTCTCTAAAGAATAAGGCTTTGAGATAACAGCGTTACATCCTGCCTGAATAGCCTGTTGCTGTTCAGTATAGAAAGCATATGCGGTCACTGCAATAATAGGTACAGTCAGGGAAATAGCACGGATCTTTTCAGTGGCTTGAATACCGTCCATGATCGGCATACGGATATCCATCAGAATCAAATCCGGCTTTTCACGGATGAAACTATTAATGGCTTCCTGTCCGTTGCGCACCCATGAAATAATATATTCCTTATTCAAAAGAATATTAAGTTGAGCAAAATTCGATTCAATATCCTCTACCACTAATATATTCTTACGTTTATCCTCATCGACATTCTTCTTATGCTGAAGCCTTCTTTCGACAACCTCCTTCGGTATTTCCTGATAAGGCAAATAGAGTGCAAACATACTCCCCTGCCCTAACTCTGAAGTTACTTCGATGCGACCGCCCAACCGTTCTACAATGCTTTTACAAATTGAAAGCCCTAATCCGGTACCCTGCACAAAGTCATTCAGCTTCTCAAAACGGGTAAAAATTTGCGGGAGTTTCTCTTTGGATATACCGCAACCCGTATCGCTGACATACAGTTTCAGCCAGGGTCCTTCATGTTTCAAGCCTAAGGTTATACTTCCCTTTTCCGTATTTTTAATCGCATTCGACAAGAAGTTGAACAATACTTGCATCACACGGTTACGATCGGTAGAAGTCCAGTATTCTCCTTCGGGGCGAATCACTTTCAATTCTACATTCGACTTCATCTTCAGTTGGTGCACTTTTTCCACTTCTTCCACTAGCCCCGCAATCTCAACCTGCTGGAAATGCATTTCCGATTTACCGGATTCAATACGGGAAAGGTCTAAAATATCATTAATCAGCTGCAGTAACAGGTTACTATTTCTCTGGATAATCTCCAGATACTCCCTTTTCTCTTCTTCACCCTCCGTCACCGCAATAATCTCCGAAAAGCCAACAATAGCATTCAACGGGGTACGAATCTCATGGCTCATATTCGCCAGGAAAACCGACTTCATCTTATCAGCATCCTCTGCACGACGTTTTGCTTCAATCAATTCCTGCGAACGCTGAATCCGATCTCCAATATCATGTATCAACGCCAACACTCTGTTCCCCTCAAAAGGGGCGATACGCGCCTGAAAATAATGTACACACCCATCCACTTCAACCGGATATTCAATTTCTTTCAACTGACTGTCTTGCAGACACTCGCGAATGTTACAGAGGAATAAGTCACTAACCTCCGGTGAATAAATAGATCGCCCGTCTGCTCCGCGTAACACTTCTACCGGATGAAGTAAAATCGTCCCCGGTGCCATCAGGACATCGGTAATAAAGAAATTATCATCAAAAATAAAAATGAATTCCGGCAGTGCCTCAATAATTTTGCGGTTATATTCTTCCAGATATTTGATATGTTGCTCTTTTTCGCACTGTGAAGTGACATTCACCGTGTACGCCAGCACTTTACCCGGATGGCTTGCACAACTCTCTTTATAGGACAAGAAATGATCTTCCAACCAAACCACTTTCCCCTGTTCACCAATACAACGGACTCTGATTTGTGAAGTCTTAGAGTCTGATGAAAGCATCTCTGCAAAAGCCTGTTTGTAAGCTTCAGCATCTTCCGGATGAACAAACCGATAGAAACTATCAATATCTTCAAAAAGAACTCCGGCATTTTTCAGTCCAAGTGTAGAGAAATAATCGTCAGAAAAAGAGCATTTACCTGTAATGATATCATACTCCCATAAAGCTATTTGATGAGCTGCAAGGACAGATAGAATTTCTTGTGAGTTCTCCCGTATGAGTTCACTCTTTTCATTGGAGGAATATAAATTGATCGCTGGTTCCATAAGCATTATTGTTTTATTTTGTTTGGTGTACCACTGCACGGCAGCAAATATAAACAAATAAAGTATAAGTTGTGCTCATTTTTCTGTTTTTTACTTAGAAACAATTATCTTTGCTCATCCAAAACGAAAAAACAATGATTCAAGATACTATCTGCGCCATCGCTACCGCTCAAGGCGGTGCTATCGGAAGCATCCGTGTTTCCGGTCCGGAAGCTATTTCCATCACCGGCAGCATCTTCAAGCCAGCCAAAGCAAGCAAATTATTGAGCGGACAAAAACCATATACTTTGACATTCGGGCGTATTTATGACGGAGACGAAATGATTGATGAAGTACTCGTCAGCCTTTTCCGTGCTCCTCATTCGTATACGGGAGAAGACAGCACGGAAATCACGTGTCATGGTTCCACTTATATTCTTCAACAGGTAATGCAGTTGCTTATTAAGAACGGTTGTCGCATGGCCCAGCCGGGAGAATATACGCAACGTGCTTTCCTCAATGGAAAGATGGATTTAAGTCAGGCAGAAGCCGTGGCGGACTTGATTGCTTCTTCATCTGCTGCCACTCACCGATTGGCAATGAGCCAGATGCGGGGTGGATTCAGTAAAGAGCTGACAGATCTACGCAACAAGTTGTTAAATTTCACCTCCATGATCGAATTGGAGTTGGATTTCAGTGAAGAGGATGTGGAATTTGCCGATCGTTCGGCATTAAGGAAACTGGCCGATGAAATTGAACAGGTCATTTCGCGGTTGGCTCATTCATTTAGTGTCGGCAACGCCATTAAGAATGGTGTTCCCGTAGCTATCATCGGTGAAACAAATGCCGGAAAATCGACTTTACTGAATGTATTATTGAATGAGGATAAAGCCATTGTCAGTGATATTCACGGGACAACACGTGATGTAATCGAAGATACTGTCAATATCGGAGGAATCACTTTCCGGTTCATTGATACCGCCGGAATCCGGGAAACCAATGACACGATTGAAAGTTTGGGTATTGAACGTACTTTTCAGAAGTTGGATCAGGCGGAGATTGTCCTTTGGATGGTAGATGCTGTGAATGCCGCCTCTCAAATTGAACAGTTATCAGAGAAGATAATTCCACGTTGCGAAGGAAAACATTTGATTGTTGTATTCAATAAGGCTGATTTGATTGAAGGCAAACAGAAAGAGGATTTATTATCTTTACTAAAAGACTTCCCCAAAGAATCTACGGAATCTATTTTCATCTCGGCCAAACAACGGGAGAATACAAGTGAGCTACAAAAAATGCTTATTGATGCAGCACACTTGCCTACAGTGACACAGAATGATATTATTGTAACAAATGTAAGACATTACGAAGCTTTAAATAAAGCTTTGGAAGCTATCCATAGAGTACAAAACGGACTTGATTCGCAGATTTCCGGGGATTTTCTTTCGCAAGATATACGTGAATGCATTTTCTTTATTTCGGACATAGCGGGTGAGGTTACGAATGACATGGTACTTCAAAATATCTTTCAACATTTTTGCATCGGTAAGTAAGAGAAGTGCATGCTATCATCGCTGCAATAAAATAGATCATTTCAAGAAGTCACTATGCCTATTATAGAAATATCATCCTTAACAGACTCCGGAGTAGAAATATTCAGTACCCTCACCGAAGCTCAATTACGCAATCGTATCGAGCCTGATAAGGGATTGTTTATTGCAGAAAGTCCCAAAGTTATCCATGTAGCTCTGAATGCTGGTTATGAGCCTTTAGCCCTCTTGTGTGAACAGAAACATATCACTGGTGATGCCGCTGGCATTATTGAACGTTGTGGTGATATACCAGTCTATACTGGTGAAAGAAAGTTACTTGCCACATTGACCGGATATACACTGACGCGCGGTGTCCTCTGTGCCATGCGTCGTCGGGCACTACCAAGTGTAGAAGAAGTATGCCGGAAAGCCCGGCGGATCGTAGTCATTGAGGGTGTGGTGGACACTACTAATATCGGAGCCATCTTCCGTTCCGCAGCCGCCTTGGGAATAGATGCTATATTATTGACGCGTAATTCCTGCGATCCGTTGAACCGACGTGCAGTCAGAGTTTCGATGGGTTCTGTCTTCCTGATACCATGGACTTGGTTGGACGGTTCTCCCAATGAGTTGCGCAAACTGGGTTTTCGTACAGTCGCTATGGCACTCACGGAGAAATCAATCTCCATCGATAATCCTATCTTAGCAACCGAACCCAAGTTAGCCATCGTAATGGGAACAGAGGGAGACGGTCTTCAAAACGAAACAATTAATGAAGCGGACTATGTAGTCCGCATTCCTATGGCAAACGGTGTCGACTCTCTCAATGTAGCCGCCGCATCCGCTATTGCTTTCTGGCAACTTCGCGTTCAAAATGACACAGATCTGCCACCATCACCGGATGATGTACATATATGATTTTACTTATATTCCTACTCACACCTACAATACGTATTTGCGCCACAGGAACAGCGAGGCAATAATTTTTCCATCAATTCACTTCGAAAGAACTCATACAGTTCTTTATGCATGATGTCATATAGTGCCCTAACCCGTTCTTCCTGCTCATCTTCTACATGAATTCCTCCCTGAAAGGGATCTGTAAAGTTGAAAGAAACGTATTTTCTCACTACACCCTGCATTTCCTTTTGCACTTCCTCCGCTTCCGGACAAAGGGTAATGACATAATCCCACGTCTGTTGAGCATACGTCGCAACATCACAGGGCTTTCTACGCGAAAAGTCATATCCATTTTGTTCCATCACTTGGCAAACAACGTCAGGGACAGAATTTCCAGCCAAAATACCGGCAGTACTAATCTTCATCCCTCTACCGAAGGAGTTCAAAATTTCCTGTGCCATACGACTGCGGCACATATCATTATTACTTACTATCAGTATATTCTTCATACACAAATTCTATTTTTACTTCCTTCCTGATATAGCTACTTTAATAACCCCATCCAACTTGTTCTCGAAAATACGGTAAGCTTCCTCAATCTCATTCAACGAAAACCGGTGCGTAATAAGAGGAGTAGTATCAATTTTACCTTCCTCAATCAGTGCAAGGATTTCGGCACAGTCGCAGCCATCCACTCCCCCTGTTTTGAAAATCAAATTCTTGCCATACATATCAGGTAAAGGAAGAAGCTGTGGTTTATCATAGAGGGCTACAATCGTGACAATAGCATTAGGACGGGCGCAATCCCAAGCCAAATAAAAAGAATCGTCACTCCCTGCCACTTCCAAAACAACATCTGCACCACCATGGTCACTGTTCTTGAAAACAAAATCCTTGCAGTTTTCCGGTTCAGTCACCAACACATCAGGATAATGCTCGCGGACAAACCGAATTCTTTCAGGAGACTTCTCACAGATAATAATGCGTTTTGGCTTCTTCAGCATCACACACAGCAAAGTACAAATCCCGGTAGGTCCGGCACCGATGATAAGAACAGTATCTTCCTCGGTAATTTCCGAGATGCGTGCTGCCCAAAAACCTGTTGCAAGCACATCACCGACAAACAAAGCTTGTTCATCACTCACTGTATCCGGAATACGGTTCAAACCTTGATCCGCATAAGGAACTCTAACATATTCCGCCTGACCGCCATCAATTCGACAACCTAAAGCCCAACCGCCATTAGGGTCAGTACAGTTATTCACATATCCATGCTTACAGAAAAAACACTCACCGCAGAAAGTTTCGACATTCACAGTCACCCTGTCACCAGGCTTCACCGAAGTGACATCAGCCCCCACTTGTTCTACCACACCTACCATCTCATGCCCGACAGTTATTCCGGGCACAGCACGTGGCACACTGCCATGTTTAATATGAAGATCACTGGTGCAGATGCTACCAAGTGTTACACGTACGATTGCATCCCGTGAATCCTTTATTTCCGGTCTCGCCTTCTCCTGCAATTCAAACTTTCCGTGTTCAATATATGTGTATGCAAGCATAATATCCTCCTCATTCATTAATATATACCTTGCAAAGATAATGATTTCATTGGCAAAACAAATCTCTTTTATCACGTTCAATACCCCCAAACCAAATCTCACTCTATATTTATAACAATACAAAACTGAATAAAGTCATTCACTGTTTTTTCTACTTTGGTTTTGATATTCTGGAAAATATTCTTACTTTTATATCCAAAATAATAAATAAGAACAGCAGCACGACTTATTATATTTACACACAAGCCTATGATAGATACCTCCGAAAATCTGATTATTATAAAAGGTCAAATCAAGACTCCTGAAATAGAAAGCTGCCAGAATCATAATGGCAACTATAAGATAATATTCCGGAATATTCCCAGTGCGTATACTTACAAAGAAGAAAATGTCCTTTGGCTGACTGATCCGGAGAAACCGGACCCCAATAATTATCAAATAATCAGTAAAGGGAGAATTTTATCAAACATTAAAGCCTTATCTATTTTTAAAGCCGGTTCACGCTGCTATTGGCACATTCGTTTTCAGAATGGCAAAGAGTATGATTACAGAGAAAAGGACTTAGAAATTATCGAATCATGCTTGGGAGAGAGTCGTTCGAAAAGCATATTCGAATATTTGAAGAAAGTTGCCGATGCGAATGAATTGAAAGCTGATGACGGAACGAAGCTATTAGCAAAACAATATGAAAAGATTCATTTCATCGCAAACAACAGAGCTATTGCTGTATATCTGAATCCTCAAAAATATAAAATGCAGACCCAGACTGCCTCAACCTTGATTTTTCCTTTCGGTTGTAATGCAAGCCAACAAAAAGCAGTCCAGGCAGCTTTTGAGAATCAAATCAGTGTTGTGCAAGGACCTCCGGGAACCGGAAAGACACAAACGATTCTGAACATCATTGCCAATATCCTTGTGCGTGGTAAGACTGTTCAGGTAGTATCTAATAATAACTCCGCCATCGTCAATGTACTTGAGAAGTTATCCAAATACGATATGGGTTTCATTGTTGCATTGCTTGGCAGCACAGCTAACAAAGAGAAATTCATCGAGACTCAAGAAGAGGAAAAACAATATCCGGAGAACTTTGAGTCATGGCATGATGCGGATGCCGACCAACCTCAATTTCTCAATCAGATACATCATCAGACAGAAGAACTCAAAAGCATATTTTCCAAACAGGAACGCCTTGCCATGGCAAGACAGGAAATACAAGCTTTAAAAATAGAGTGGCAACATTATCTGCAAGAGTTCGGAACAAAAGAAATTACTCTCAAACAACGAAAGAGTTCCAGTTCGGCAGACCTTCTGAATTTATGGAATGAATGTCAGCAATTTGCAGAAAAAGAACAATCATCAAGTCTTCGGGGAATAGCAGCTTTTATTCAACGGTTGAAATGGTTATTCTTTAAATTCAGGAGCAAAGCGATTTGTAAAATCCCCGATAAAGGTTTCTATAAACGGGAGATGAGTTTGATTATCGCTGACTTCCAAATCTTATTCTACCAAACAAAGTATGCAGAACTGGAAGTTGAAATAGACACATTAGAAAAGGAACTTGCCAACAAAGATGCAGCAGAAATGGCCAGACAAATGGCTGATACATCAATGAAATATCTAAAGAATCAGTTATTTCATACCTATGGCAATAATCATGACAAGCCCATCTTTACGCTCCCTGATCTAAGAAATAATTGGCGAGAGGTACAAAAAGAATACCCTATTATATTAAGTACGACCTTTTCATCATTAAGCAGTCTGCAACGAGATGCCGTATATGATTATATCATTATGGACGAAGCATCGCAGGTTTCCGTTGAGACCGGAGCTTTAGCCTTGTCATGTGCTAAAAATGCAATCATTGTCGGTGACACCATGCAACTCCCCAATGTAGTCACAGAAGAAGATAAGGAAAAGCTAAACTTTATCGCTAATGCCTGCCTGATTAAGCCGGAATATGATTGTGCCAATATGAGTTTTTTGCAATCCATCTGCAAAGTTATTCCAAATGTACCGCAGACCTTGCTACGGGAACATTATCGATGCCATCCTCGAATCATCAACTTCTGTAATCAGAAATTTTATGGTGGAGATCTCGTCATCATGACACGTGATAAAGGAGAAGAGAATGTCATTTGTGCCATACGGACAGCCAAAGGTAATCACTCCCGCAGTCACATGAATCAACGGGAAATAGATGTTATCAAAGAGGAAGTACTACCGAATCTATCTTATGAAACAGATGAAATTGGCGTCATAGCTCCATATAACAAACAAGTAGATGCAGTAAAATCCGCACTTGAAGAGGATATTGATGTCGCAACAGTCCATAAATTTCAGGGAAGAGAAAAGGATGCTATCATCATGACCACTGTCGACGATGTCATCACTTCCTTTTCCGACGATCCAAACCTGCTCAATGTTGCTGTTTCGCGGGCTAAGTCACAATTCTACTTAGTCGTATCGGGAAATGAACAACCCAAAGACTGCAATATCAGCGATTTGATTGCTTATATCGAATATAACAATGGCACTGTTTCCACCAGTAAGATTCATTCCATATTCGATTATCTATATGAGCAATATACAGATGCCCGAATTGCCTATTTGAAGAAACACAAGAAAATATCCGAATACGATTCCGAGAATCTTACATTTGCCTTACTTGAAGATATTCTGAAAGAGAATATCAATATGCGTCATTTGAATATCATTTGCCATTTACCACTCTATATGTTGATTCAGGATTATTCTCTATTGAATGAAGAGGAAAGCAAATATGCTGCAAATATAAATACTCATATCGATTTTCTAATTTATAATCGTGTGAGTAAACAACCGGTATTGGCTATTGAGACAGATGGTTATACATTCCACAAATCGGGGACGAGTCAGTCAGAACGTGATATTAAAAAGGATCGTATTTTAGAGTTGTACGGAATCCCGTTGGTGAGATTGTCTACTATTGGTAGTAATGAGAAAAAAATTATTGGAGATAAGTTAAGCGAAGTATTAAACTTGCATTAGAATGCTCATTGCAAATCATATTTTTTTGTTAGAATAGGAGTTTCTGCATATTCTAACGACCAAAAGAATAAATTTTACTCCAACTATAACAATTACATCAATAATAATGCCTACATTTACTTCTCATTTAAAGTACGAAAACACTATGGAAATTATTTTCTACTTTTGCATCAACCTCATTAAAAGTTTCTAAGAACTTAAAGTGAGTACATAAATAAACATTAATCACAATGACAAAAAACTATCTCATCGTAAATACATTAATTAAAATGCGGATAAGATACAATACATATAACAATAAGAATCATCTGTTTTACAAAAATAGACAGATAAATAAATCGTATTTCGACCAAATACTAAGAAATGAACAGGAAAGTATTAGGTTAACAATTCTACGCGACACACTTCTCCCGAAGCTGATGTCAGGAGAACTAAAAATTAACGCAACTGAAGTATTATAGATTACGATGAACAAGTCAATAAACATACTTGATAAAGAATATCTGCAATGGGTGAAAAACCTTTGCGGTCGCTATCGTCAAAGCCAAATAAAGGCAGCGGTGAAAGTAAATGTGGAACAGTTGAAATTCAACTGGCTTTTAGGTCGTGACATTGTTGAATTGCACGTAGAAGAACGCTGGGGCGAAAGTGTTATCACTCAATTAAGCAAAGATTTACGTGAAGCCATACCCAATGCGGCTGGTTTATCAAAGAGCAATATTTACTATTGTAGGAAGTTTTATTTGTTATACAAGGATGCTCTGAAAACTTTCCACCAACTTGGTGGAATATTTGAAGTCCCATGGAGACACCATTGCTTGATAATGGATAAAGTGAAAGACGATATAGACAAAGCTCTGTTCTATGTTCACCAGACGGTGGAGAATGGCTGGAGTCGTAGTATGCTGCTCAATTTCATTAGCACCGACCTTTATGAGCGGCAGGGCAAGGCACTGACTAACTTTACAAAAACATTGCCTGATGCGATGAGCGACCTTGCACAGGAGTTGACCAAAGACCCCTACAATTTTGCTTTCACGGGTATAACTGGGCGTTACAATGAACGATTGCTCAAAGATGCTCTACTGAATAACATTACCCGATTCCTGATTGAACTGGGTACAGGTTTCGCTTATGTGGGCAAAGAATATCGTTTAGAAATAGGCGAAACGGAAAACTTTATCGACTTGCTCTTTTATAATCTTTCGCTTTCCTGCTATGTAGTGGTAGAGGTAAAGATCGGTAAATTTGCTTTTGCCGACATCGGTCAATTAGGTGGATATGTGGTAGCTTGCAATCATTTGCTGCGTAAGGAAGGACGAGATAACCCCACCATCGGCTTACTGATTTGCAAAGAGAAAGACCGCATACAAGCTCAGTATGCTTTGGAGTCGAGCAGCCAACCTTTGGGTATTTCCGAATATGATCTGGAGAAGTTCTATCCCGAAAAAGTGGAAGGTACCATGCCTACCATTGAAGAGATAGAAGCTAAATTAAGAGATAACTAACATTGACTGGCAGAAAAAAGAATCTGCCAGAGCCGGAATGCGCAAAATGATAAAGCGGTTGCTGAAGAAATATAAATATCCACCCGAGGAAGCTGCTAATGCTTTGGAAACAGTCATTCGTCAATGCGAACAATGGACGGATAATGATGATTCAGAACCTCTTTATCAGAAAGCCCCGAAGAAATATGAGTTTCCTGAAAGCAGTTCATACACCATAGCTGCTGAACCAAACAGCAAATACAATAATATTTGTATTACTAAATTTTCCCATTTACAAGGTATTTACAGAGTCAAGCTTTCTAAATCAATTATAAAAAATAGGTCCTGCTGACCCGTTGCATTACATATCTATGCCGAAGCCTAGGATACAGTGGGGGCATTAACCCTCCACACGGGAACAGAACCGTAATATCGCGAAACTACGAACACATTTTTAATATGTTCGTAGTCGTTTACGACTAAAGGCTCCTTGGCTTCCAGTCGGCAAAATAGACATGTAATGCCCTACAAAGATAAGACAAATTCCTTATAAAGCCAATAAAATCAATGTTTTATTATAAAATAATGCAGAATGGTATATAAAAATCTCAATAAAAAGATACGACCCTGATTCCCCGCCGCATTACAAATCTATTAGCCGCAGCCTAGGATATGAGTGGGGTAATTAACCTACCACACGAGGAACACAGAGCCGTACTATCATTAATTGCAAAGTATATATACCTGCAACTGACGACAACTAAGGATCTCCTAAGACATATAAACGACTTAAATATTGTAATGCAATACAAAGGTGAACATAAAATCCGAGAAAACCAAAACACCAAGCATTATTCTTATAGCAAATGCACATTATATACCGCCTAAAATAAAATGACCTGACATTTTGAAGAATTGAATCTAAACAAAAAAATCACCTTTGAAACACAATGTAACAAAGGTGATTTTTGCACCAATTTCATTTCAAGATATTATTCCCGAAAGCTATTCTTTATTTTTCTGCGACACTTCAATCCCCTCCGGCCATACAGCAGTTGTATAAGCCACAGCATCATTTCCATTACCGGTCAAGTCTCTTGCAATGTTATTTCCTTTACCTTCGTTGAACTTCCAGTAAGCTTTCAAACCAGTAGTTTGGGGATCAACATCATACATATTCCTGTAAATTTCTTCCTGTGAACGAATCACATTCCATATACGTACTTCGCAAATCTCACCATTTAATTGCCGACTCATATCGTCGGGTTCGCCATAAGAGTGTCCTATCTTAAACATAAAGTCTCCTTTCTTCTGTTTTCCAAGATTTATGGCTTCCCCATTTCCGTAATCGTCAATGCGGCTCTGCTCTTTACCATCTACATACATAATAGCAGCTTTTGTCTCCGTGTCATAAGTAACGGCAACATGATACCACTCACCAGGTTGCAACAGTTTACTGTCATTGGCATTTGGGAATTTCATTTCATTAGCCGCGAATTGCAATTGCTGTCTAGGAAAGCCAGAATCACCAAAACGTAACAAACAATATTGCTCAATACCCATAATGGATGAGATTTCAGTAAGAGGATCAAATCTATTCACTCGAACAACAGCTTCGAAAGTAAGTTGCTTCAATCCGTTTACTACATTAGCAGTAGGACTACCAGCAACAAATCCCGGTATCTCAAAATAATTGTTAGCAAGACTGACCGCAGTAGTTATTGCACTGGAACGACGCACTATGTAACAGATATTTTTAGATCCGTCCAGTATACTCATCCCTCCTGATGCTTCTCCAATAGTAACAGGTAATAGAAAGCTAGTGTCAATATCCAAATCTATCAAGTTGGAAAATTCAATAGTGACCATTTCTGAATCTACATTTCCTTTAGGAATGACAACGTGCTGGGTAGAAAACTTATAATACTTAGCATCCAACATTGCATAATTATTCCCTAAACGTGCATTATAATAACTTATCAATGAAGGATCTGTCCGAAAGCTGACATCTATATCCTGCTCGGCAGGATATGCCAGTACAGCAGAAATCTGTTGCTGTCCATCCTGTTTAAGATTATTAAATGTAAAATTAGCTATATCCTTCACTTTCGCCACATCAATATATACACTATTACCAAAAGGAGATTCCTTAGTATAATCTTTGTTGTCACAACCTGTTATTAATAACAGGAAAACCATGACCAAACAATTATTACTTATTTTCATTATATTCTTGTTTTGAATTATCAGACTCATTATATCTTAGTTTTAAGATTCATTTTATTTCTCACATTCCGGACGGACGTACCCATCCTTTTGAATACACATTATACATCTGGCGCAAAAGCCAGTCCAACGGTTTATAAGTATAAGAATACTCACCGGAAATAAATCCCCAATCATAAGGAGGATAGATGGATTGCCCCCAATAAGCACCATCATCCATCATAGCGTTAATGCCATCTCCTATCGCGATATCGTTCACCATTCCTTCATACATATTTTGCTCATTGGCTGTAAGATCAAACGCATATACAACAATATTATTTTTCTTACGCTTATTCATTTTCCAATCCACCATCCTATATTGCGATTTATCTCTCAAAGGATTTTCTCCTTTTTCATATAATGGAATAACCAGACTTCCATAACATTCCGGTGCCAACCCTATAATAGGTTTACGAGTATATTCACTATAAGGATGCTCTGCGTCCCATGGTTCTATAATCTGTATCACTTCTTTTCCACTATCATACGCATGCCACGCATAGTCTATATACTTACCTACCTCAATGCCGCCACATCGATTTACATCATAAAAATATTCAGTAGCTTCTCCTTTATCAACAACTGTCAGCAACTTTTCAGGAAGTGCATCCCGTAATGCTTTAATGAGTTTAGGATAAGAGGCTGTATTCATAGCAAACATACCTTCCTTGCTATAAGTACTCACCTTATCCCAAAGATTTATTCCATCCAAACGATAAAGTTCTACCACATTTTTCACCTGTTGAACAAAATCTGCAAGCTGCATATCGGTTAAATTACAAAAGCCAAATCCTTTATTACCATTTTCAATGCTAAGACATACTTTACGTCCGTGTTCCTGAAGCGGACGAATAAACTTATCCGCCTTTTCCAACACATCACGTATGTCACTACTCAAATTGAGCAGTGCACGTCCTGTTGCAGGCTCATAGTCCATTGTCACAATTCGCAGATTCACGATACTACCTATATTATGTAAAGTTTGAGTATAATCCATCTGATTAATTTTTTGAATTCCATAAACGTCAGCTATCAACGGTTGATAAGTTGAAGTATTCACATAGAAAACAACAAATGCATCAGGTAACATTGACGGCATATCTATTTGTTCATACTGGTTATTAGGATAACAAGTCGTTATTCTTTTTCGAATATTTACAATATAATAAAGCACCTGTTTCTTAGTATCCACTTTTACTCCTGCAGGTATTTCTTCCATAGTTAATGGCAAAAGATATGGAGTATCAGTATTCAGTCCGGCTGTGGATATAGTAAATTTGATTTTGGCAGATTTTTGTTCTCCAGCATCTATTGAAAGAACTCCACTATTTTCGAACCGCACATTCTCAACCGGCAATGTATTCAATTTGGAATCGTTTTCCTTATTATAATCTTCTACAAGCTTTTCGCTTACAACGGCTGTCGCAGTCAACCTGCTTCTGGCTGATTGTGACAGTGAATAGAATATTTCCTCTGTGACAGATTCGTCCCCTTCCGCCAACTCAATAAATGCTTTATTAGTCAATGTAGTTGTGTTACGCAGGGCACCTGCTATATTATCCATAGCCGCCTTGTCAGGCATTCTGTCCGCATTCATTGAGATAGTATCTTCAGTACATCCTGTTACTCCTATTTTCAGTAACAATACTAATATAAAATGTATGATAAGATTCTTTTTCATATTGATTTTTTTTACTTCGATGGGTTCATTAATTGAATAGCCGTTCGTGTAATCCCGTAATTCCTTATCGGACTATAATAATCATTACCTATAGCATAAATACCCAATCCAGCTAATGGACCAAGAGCAATCACACGGTCAGTCATTAAAGTTACAGCCTCTTGTTTTACACCAGTCTCATCAATTACTTGTCCGCCCATTTGAACAGATAACAATAATTTATCTTTAAACAATAAACTATTGGCAAGAATCCCCGTCACCTGCAATTTCAAATCGGTAACATTAGTCAACTCTGCAGTATTCAACACAATATAATTCAATTTGTCAAAGTCTGCTTCATCAACGAAAGCCGGGTTTCCTTCCAATACCAATAATTTATCCTGTCCCGTAGCAGTAGATAATTTAGAAACAATCAGTCGTGATTTCTCTTTATACGATGCCAATTCAGCATCAGTTCCATTATAGAGCGGAAGACCGGTAAAAGCAAATCCGTCCAGATTGAGTTCGGCCGACGTAGCAATTTCTTTATCCAACCAACTGTTTAATGCCGTCATATCCGTTAAGGAAGAGGCGTGAGCTACATAATCTATCAAATAAAGCACACGGATACTCTTTTCCTGCAATAGAGGGATATCCTCCCGATCATAATCAGAGATTTGATGAGAATTACCCAAGGTCACAATATCCAACGAATCCGGCAATGACCGAAGATAACTACCTTCATTTAGCGATTTTTCCGGAGAATTATCAAAGTGGGCATATGATAAGTAATGTTCACTTTGTTTGTAAGTACGTAATGCCTGCATATAACGCGCCCATAGTTCCGGATTCTGTTCTTTCGCACTATTAATATCAATATCTACAATTTCAGGTTCATTCCAGTCATCACAAGCAACAGGCAATAAAAAAGCCGTTAAAAACAGAAAACCATAAATGAATTGTTTATATATTATTGTTTTCATATAAATTCTTTTTCATTCTTTTATTCGTATTCAAACTCTCTCATCAATTGAGATAAGATTTCTTATCCCACCACAATCTCGTTCCCCCATTGTCAGGACCTCCCAACATACCTATCGCCAAATTGATATTCGAAAGATTTTCAGTATATTCTGTAGGCGGATACCACAAACGACGGATCATATGCTCAGAACTGATGCTACCACCACTTTTGTTTTCTATAACCGGCATAAGATGAGGATATCCTGTACGGCGGAGTTCGCTCCATGACTCAACACCCAAAGGAAAATTAGCAATCCATTTTTGAGTGATGATACGTTCAAGATTACGTTCAAAATTATCCGCACCATCTTCCCAAGCAATAGTAATAGTACTTCTCGGACCCTCCCAATCAGTATAGGCAAATGTCGGATCATTGTACGCTTCCGGAGTGTCAGTCGAATTCTCCGCATAGGTTTCAGAGCCCGACAGACCATATTGTTCAAAAGAAAGGGCTATCGCCATATTATATAAATCTTTAGCTTCCCCACCCATATTCCAACCTCGCAAGGCACCTTCGGCACGTAAGAAAGTGATTTCTGCGGCATTCATCCATAAAAAAGGACTGGTACTGCTGATAATCGGTATGCTGTATGCATTTACCATCTCATCCTTGGTAGTCACATCAATGCCAATACGAATACCCGCATATCCATCAACCTCTTGCGGTTGGAAGTTTTCATCATATACAGTCATTTTCACTGTAGTGAACATCTTTTCCCGACGCGGATCTTTATAACCATTCATATATGAGATAATATCAGCCCCCGCACGCTGGTCATTCCAGTCATTAAAAATCATGGCTACCCTATTTTCTTCCACTTTCAAGAAAGCGTTATCAATTATTTCCGTCATTACGCCTGCCGTTACAGCTTCTTCGGCTATTCGTTGTATTTCCGCCTGCATTTCCGGTACATAAGTCAAGCGCATGGCCATACGCAATTTGAGTGAATTAGTAAATTTGAGCCATTTGGAAAGATCGCCTTGATATACATCATCAAATTTACGAAAAGCTTCCGCACTCAAATTGAGATTATCCCTAAGGACATCACTCACTTCGTCTAATTCACTAAACATTTGCTTATATACCTCTTCCTGCGAATCATAAGGTACGGTAAGAGAAACCTTACCTGTTTTAGAAATGATTTTTGAATAAGGAATCGGACCGTACATATCTGTCACACGCTGCATGATGACTACACGAAACAGTTTTCCCAGTGCCAACGCCACAGGATCGTCTGTTTTATCCAACAAGTCCCGATAAAACGGATAAGTGCGGGTGACTAAATCTGAAAAAGGAGCTTCTTGCCAATCTATTGGCGGATTATAGGTTTCAAACTTAGCCGTCCATTCTACAGTACAACCAATGTAACCGGCAAACGCACCTGCGCCAAGTGCTTCAACAAACTGATAGAGATGTTCTTCCGTAGGAATCACCAACCCTTGTAATCCTTTAAGACTGGCGCCTACGTTATAACTTTCACGACCCAACTCTTCTTTATCAACCTGATAATCCTTCCGGTTGATTTTATCGAAATTATTCGTACAAGCGTAACCGACAATAGACAATAGTGCTAGTGAAAACAATTTTATGATAGATGTTATATATTTCATAGTAACTACTTTTTATCTGTTAAAAGTTGATTTTCACATTCAAACCGACATTACGGGTACTCGGCAACATGAAAAAGTCGATCCCTTGATAATAGTTGCCTGTCGTTGCAACGGCTTCCGGATCAAAAGGAGCTTTATTATAAATCATACAGAGATTGCGTCCCACAACAGACAACTGAATATTGCATACATCATGCAACCATTTACGTGGAAGCGTGTAACCGATAGCCGCCTCCTGCAATCGAATATTGGTAGCACTATAAGTATAATACTGTGGCAAACCACTTTGTGAACCGATAGCCGTGAACCATGTCTGCGCATCCACCCTATTACGTCCATTCACTAATACCCCACCATTATCACGGGCAACCGCCGAACTTTCAGACACCCCATATTGATCCATAGCTGCTGCAGTAGCCGAATAAACAATACCGCCTATACGCGCAGTAACTAAAGCACTGATATTAAACCCTTTCCATGAAAACTGATTGTTCCATGCCAAATTACATTTAGGGAAAACACTTCCTAATTTAATATCAGGTCGATTATTCACTGTTACTAATGTACCCGCAGGAGAAATTTCTACCATTCCATTGTCATCCCGCTTCAAATCAGACTGTGTGTAAAGGTCACCCAGCGAACCTCCTGTTTTCAAGATGAATCTGGCTTTTCCGAGTCCGCCTACATCCAGCCGATCTTTATTTATAGGCTCACCAGTCTCCGGATGTATATAGTCCTTTACCAATTCTATAATTTTGTTCTTGTTATGACTTAATGTAAAATTACTTTGCCAACGAAAATCTTTCTTCCATGTATGTCCATAACCAAGCGAAAGCTCCACTCCTTGGTTACGTACATATCCTGTTTGAAGGTAAATGGTAGTATATCCGGATGATACGGAAATTTTCGGATCGAACGTCTGATTAAATGTATTAGCCAAATACCATGACAAACTAAGATTAAAGTCCTTGAAAAGCCGCATATCCAAGCCTAATTCCCACGAATCGGTCCGTTCAGGTTTAAGGTCACCAATAGGATAATGTGTTTTCGGCTTCCACGTTTGAGTAGTTTCGTCATACTCAAAAGTAGGCGATGTCAAGTTACGAGGATAAGGCATACCTACCGAACTAAACGAACCACGTACCTTCAGATAATCCACGAAAGAAGGTAGTTTCACCATCTCAGAGATGACAGCCGAAAATCCAATTGACGGGTAAAAGAAACAAGTAGAAGATGAGTTTGCCAACTGTGACGCCCAGTCATTACGTCCGGTCAGCGTAAGATAAAGCATACTCTTCCACCCTACTTCAGCACTGGCAAATATAGACTGCGTCTGCTCTTCCCATTCATCCTGACGTGCTTTCTTCTGCGTATTGTCAAGATCAAACACATTAAAAACATTGGGAATACCATTGGCGCGTATCGGTCCACGATAACTCAATTCGTCATACTTATTATCTACGATGCTCGCCCCGATATTGACCACAATAGAATAATCACCCAAACGTTTATTTATATTTGCCAACGCATCAGCATACACTTGTGTTTCGTCAGGTTTAGATATAGCATAAAATCCCTGTGCACTACCTTCAGTAAGAGTAGTATTGGAACTTGCATATAATTTTTGTTCATATTTGGTACTGGAATTATCAACCCGAACACGCCCTGAAATATTCAGCCAGTCTGTAATATCATAACTTAAAGAGGCAGACAGCATATAACGCTTCTTGTCATTCGTCCGTAAATTGCGATAAGCGATCCAATAAGGATTCTGCATCCGCAAGTCTCCTTCCCCTTGAGGCCAAAACATGGTTTTAATCTTACGGGCCGGATCCCAACGTTCGAACACTTTTATCAAATTAAAGTCGTCGCCACGTGGAAACAAATAAACAGGAACTATCGGATTTGAGTAAGCACCTTGATTAGTCATATTGCGGTCATTCTGAATAATATAACTTGCACCTACATCAAGCTTCATCCTGTCATTCAGAAAGTTTGTAGTGTTACGGAAGGTAAAATTAAAACGGTTGTAACGGTTGTTTGGTACAATCCCTTCCGAATTGACCGCAGCAGCAGAAAAGAAAGTCTGATTCTTATCTGTTCCCGTTGATAATGTAACGGAATTGGTATAAGTTATCCCCGTATCAAAGAAATCACGTGGTTCATAGTTTCTACGAGAGGCGTCATTTAATAAAGTCCCCCAACTCAACGTAGTAGAATTACCAGTTTTTCCCGAACTGCCTGTACCATAGCGATTTTGAAAACGTGGAAGTACGAATGGCTTAGCGAATTCTGTATTACTGGATACAGAAACCTGCAATTTACCAACCTTGCCACGTTTCGTATTAATAACAATGGCTCCATTTGCCGCATTACTTCCATAAAGGGCAGCTGCGGCCGCTCCGGTCAACACAGAGATGCTTTCAATGTCATCCGGGTTGATGTCGGCAATGCTTTCAGTCACTCCCTGTGAGCCATTCTCCATACTACCGCCACCTCCGAAATTAAACATGGGAATACCATCGATAACATACAATGCATTACTACTTTGTTCAATCGACTTTGTACCACGCATCACCACCTTACTAGCCCCACCTACTCCTGAAGAACTACTGTTGATATTAACTCCTGCGACTTTACCATTCAGGCTATTAATAAAATTTGCATCCTTGACATTTGTCAACTGGTCAGATTTTACCTGTTGCACATTGTAACTCAGAGCCTTTTGTTCCCTCTTGATACCCAAGGCAGTCACAACGACTTCATTTAGCGACTCTACATTAGCAGACATTTGTATATTGTATACATTCTTATCTGCTATTTTTACATAAGACGAAATATAACCAATATAAGTAAAACTTAGTATACTACCTATAGAAGCTTTTATGACGTACTTACCATCCAAATCTGTGACAGTTCCATCATCAGTCCCTTCTACCCGTATATTTACTCCTATCAGCGGTTCATTATTCTCATCAACAACCCTACCTGTAATCTGTTTGATAACCACAGTTCCAGTCTTTGGCTGAGGAATAATATTAATATAATTTCTTTTAATTCCATAAGAAAATCCTGTTCCTTTAAGGATAATCGAGAGGGCTTTTTCCAAATCAATATTTTTCAAATTGAGATTGATAGCCGGTTTATCAATTAATTGCGAATCGTTATATCCTACCGAAAGCTTTGATTGCTTTTCCACTTCTTTCAGTGCTTCAATAACAGTTATATTTTCTTTTTGAATAGTAATTTTCATACCACTTTGGGCAAAAGCTGTAGCTTGTATTACAACCATAAATAAAAACAACACAAATCTTATCCTTTTTGCCTTCTTATCATTTTTCAATGTATAACTGTGTAACATGAATTTTAAGTATTAGTTTGCCAACTTTTTTATTCGCAACACATGTCTATCTGTTTTAATTTTCGATTTCATATCCAAGGCAGAAAGATTCCTGGCATAGATACTTTTTCACATATATCTTTATTATTAAGCAGTGCCTATCAACAAATGAAAGGCATCTACAGTTTGTATATTCAGGTTAATTTATAAAAGACCGGAAGTGTCCTTCTCTGAAAGTCTATCACTTCCAGTCTTCAATTCATTCACATGGAGCGTCCTGATATCTTAATAATTCTTCGCATAGATAGTCGTCGTACGAGATACGGTCTTGCCTCCCCAAACTCTTGAAGCAAAGTTATTCATTAAGCTTGTTTGACCGGACTCGCGTAGATTGAACATCATAATGGCGCCATAGCCACTATAATTTGCAGCGCTACTTTGTATCACACCTGCACTTGGTCTACCATCCGTACAGTGTATTGACATCTTTGCCCATTTGCTATTCCCTAATCCGGCCGGAGTACTCCAATCCGCCCCGAAATCAGGCCACATGTAACTAATGGCATTCATTGTAGTCGCATCAAAATTTGTATAACCACCAAAACTGAATACTGTAATCAGTTTATCAGGCAACAACTGACGCACTCTTTTTACAAGATTTCCAAAAATCGTAGTACTTGGTGAAGGCAAATTAGAAGGTGCCTTCCAATAGTCTGCATATTCATCGTCAAAATCCACACCATCTAAATTGTATTGCTTAACACAAGCGGCAATCTGTTGTGCAAAACGTTCAATCATGGCCGGTGTCAAGTTACAGAAACCCACTCCGGTGTGATCACCCAACAGCCCTAAAGAGACTCTGATACCTTTCTGTTGTAAAGGAGCGATAAGCGTACCGGCATTGGTCAATATATGAGACTGATTATTGTTATGATACAATTGAACAGTACTAGCCGTACCCCGAATATTAGAAGCAAACAGAATCACATTATCAATCACCTGCTCTTGCGGATCCGTACCTGTAAAATAGTACTCTCCTGCATTTAGAGGATTTACATCATTAGTTTCAATATAAGTAGTCAACTTCGGCATCTTGTCGCTGACGCTGCGAGTAGCTGGCGAAATACCTTGTTGTTGTGTTTCTGCCATGTAGTCATCATTACTACAACTTGTGATCAAAGTTCCTGTCACCATTGCTACAACGAGCAACAAGAAGTATTTCAAATTTTTCATATAGTATTACTTTTTATATGGTTACTATTTCGCTTAGGTAATGCGTTCTAAAAGTTTAATAATTCCTCCTTTCTCCGTTTTAGTTATTCGACATACCTTCCACCGCTTTAACTTTCTAATATCAAAATTATTTCTGCATAATATAGCATTTATCATGTTCTATCTTAAAATATAAATCTCCTGCTACATCAACAATGACATCCATAACTTCAGACAAAGGTGGATTATCCTTAAACCTGAAACTATAACGATCATTCTTTAAGCTATGCTGATTATAAAAGAACTTACAATCGTACTTACGTTCCAATATCGTTATAATCTCCGTTATAGTTTTCCGATTAAATACCAACCCACCTTTTTGCCATGCTGTCACATCCTTCATATCAGGATAAGTCAGAGTATCTTGACGGCTCTTCCTATTATACCCCAATTGTTCATTTGGTTTAAGCAATATCTTTTTAGTCAAATCAGCGAATTCCACAAGAACACTTCCTGTTATCAGAGTTGTAAAAATATTCTCGTCTGAGGTATATGCAGAAACATTAAATTCGGTTCCTAAAGCTGTTACTTGAAAATCATTGGTTTTGACAATAAATGGTTTCTCTTTATTAGCTTTTACCTTAAAATTGGCTTCTCCAATTAGAAAAACACTACGATACTTTCCAGTAAAATGTTCGGGATATAATAGCATACTACTTGAATTCATACTTACCCGACTTCCGTCAGGCAAAAAAAATGCCTTCATCTGAGTGCCCGATATGCATTGCTGAATTATTCCTGAGTCACCTTTTTCTGACTTACAAAGCAGATATCCTAAAGAAATAGATACTATTAATAATACAATTGCTACAGATTGCCACAATCGCATAAACAGGTTGTTATCAGACTTTTGTTGAGGTTTTACATGAGCAAGATTGTTATCCGATCTCCAACGCTCCAGTGATTCTTCCACATCGAAGATTTTTCCTTTTTTTCTTGCTTCTGAATAGAACTCCTGTAATACTTCATCCTTTTCTTTTTCATATTCATCATTAACCAACCACCTGTAAAACATTTGATTTGTTTGTTCCGAATAATTATGTCGGGCAAAAAGGGATAATATTTTCTGAAAATAGTTCTTCATGTTATCGTTATATTAGATTTCGGAATTTCATATATAACGATTGAAACATTCCAGCTACTTAAAGAAAATACAGGAAAAATAAAATTAAAATGATTCTCTTTAAAACTTGAAGCGACAAATATATCTGATGCTCTATTGTACGAACAGAAAGATGTAAGGATAATGCAATCTCCTGATTGCTCATATTATTGAAACGGCTCATCTCAAAAATCTTTCTGCGACGTTCAGGAAAGTTTTCAAGAGCCATTCTTATTATTAGTTGTATTTCTTTATAATAAAGCGAATTTAACGGATCTGAAAGGCCTAACAAATCCTTAATTGTACTTTTCTTTATTTGTTCCTCCCGATAATCATTTTCCAGTCTTTTGTGTTTGATAAAATCAAATGCTACATTTTTTGCCATAGCGTATATATACCCTTCTTTTCCATCATTATTTTGCCACGTCTCAAAATTAGTCCATAATTTGGTAAATACATCTTGAGCCAAATCTTCCGCATCTGCTTCCGATTTAAGAAACATATTGATAAAAAATTTCACTGAAGAGAAATGAGCTCTAAATATCATTTCAAACTGTTCTACTAAACAATGGTCTTGATTCATATAAGGTTACACTTTTGTTTGTGTTACCTTACAAAGATAGAATAACTTATCTAGAATTAAAAGTAATAATGATTTTATTTTTAATAAAATATTACCATACAATTAGATAGAGTATGATTTCTTTGTTATATCATAGTAAGCGAAGTATTATACCAATAATAGTTATAGACCATGTACTAGAAATCCATCCAATTGTTTCTTGATATTCTCGAAATCCTGATTCAGATCAAGTGTCCGGTAATATATGATATTCCCATCCCTAAATGTCGTCTGTCCATCAGGTGTTATATCTTCTTCTGTCTTGGCATACAGCAACATTCCATCCACATTCCCAGTATGATTAACATCATAATTCATTATATAAGAATGGATTTGATACAGGTTATTAGAATGAATAGTTCTCTTGTCAAATTGACATTGCATTGATTTACTATAATATTTGGTATCAATAATCAATGTTCTCTCTTTAAATGTCAACGTTATATCCGTCCGCATTATAGGAAGAATGTTGGAAGTAGACTGTTCTTTATCAATATTCCAGTCTATTTGAGTAGCTTTTGCTTTTAATTCCGGATAATGCTTTCGGTAATATTCCAAAACAAACTTCTCATAAAGTCTACACATATGTTCATCGGAAAAATCCCTCATTTTATACGTACCCCTTTCCGTAGTCATCAACATCCCGTCGAGAATGAAATAACAAACATATAGAAGCATCTGATAAGTCTTGCAATTTCTATCAAAGCGCATAATAGTCCAGTTTATTGTCAGAATATCAATAACTTCTACATTGCTAAAGAAAAGCATAAGACGCTTCAACGAAGCTTTCCTGTCCGATTTGACTTTCGGATGTTTCAGCAAGAATTGAACAGTCGTCTTTAATATCTGATTAAACTTGTTATTCTCTGATAATTCATCATACTCACAATCTATTTTCTGTTGTTTTCGCATCAAATTATTGATAGTACCATTTATATCAAGCTTACCCTTCAACGTAGATAATGAACCATGACAGGAAATATATTCTTTATGTAACCCCTGCTTAAGTTGATACGAAATACCACGAACTAGAATTTCAGCAAATAAATCATGAATCTCGTCAAATTCTTCACCTGCTATTTCTTCATAGTTGTTCTGCTTAAGCTCTTGAAAAGCATAAGTCAACATATAATAGATATTGCGAATGAATATACCTTTGTCTATTGTCATTTTATCAGGCTCAATAATTTGTCTGTTTCTTCTTTGAATTTCTTATCATTGTCAAACCAATATTCGCGTAACATAGGGGCAATATCATATTCAATCACATTTCCAAGCCACATATTATCAATAGATTCCTGATTACAAAAATAACTATGACCGATACAAAAGCCTTTTCCGAGTGAATCATCTTTAGCAATCTCAACATTCAGAGCTTTGATGGCATCAATTACCCTATTAAAGGCTTCACAAGCAAGATTCTCCTGATACTTTTTGAAACCATCCGAATCAAATCCCGGCACCATATCAAAGAAACTGAACCGACGACGTAAAGCATAGTCAATCATAGCTAGGCTACGGTCTGCCGTATTCATCATACCTATGATATAAAGATTCTCTGGAACAGAAAAATACTCATCATTATATGCAAGACGGATTTGATGTTTTTCGCCCCGATAATCGTTTTCAATAAGCATCAGTAACTCACCAAAAATCTTACTCATATTTCCTCTATTAATTTCATCAATAATAAAGAAATACTTCTTATCCGGATCACTTTGGGCTTTCCGGCAAAAATTATAGAATACCCCTCGTCTAAGCTCAAAACCACCATCTTCTTTTGGCTTATACCCCATCACAAAATCCTCGTAGGAATAATTCTGATGAAATTGAATGAACTCTATTTTAGTTCTATCTTCTTCTCCTATAATAGAGTAAGCTAAGCGTTTTGCCGAATACGTTTTACCAACACCCGGAGCGCCTTGTAATATGACATTTTTCTTTGCCAACAACAGGCTTCTCAATTTGTTATACTCTTCTGATTTTATAAATACATTATCCAAAAAATTTGTTTCGGAATATTGAGGATTATGCATAGGATTTCCGCCACGTATTAATTTCATCAATATGTTATACTCGTCTTTTGTCAGTTTGAAAAACGAGCCGTTCTTATTCTTTAGGAATTCCATACCACTTAATTCCGGTATATCCTTTATAACTGAATAATCAACAGGATTCAATAAACTTTCAGTCTTTTTGAAATATATTTTTTGTCCATCAGCAGATTTGGCTATTTCTGCAATAGCTACCACCTGTTTAACAGGAGTAGCTTCATAGCCAATAACAACATCTCCTTCTTTTGCATCAATAAAATTTTGAAATACCCTTCGTTGGTTTCCACTATCATTATAAAGAGTATAGTCTTGTATTTCGCCAACCGGAGTTTTCGAAAAGCTCCATATCTTAGGACTAGCCACAAGCCACCAATATTGTTTTTGAGATTTATTTTCAAATAGCTTCTCCAAAGATTTCACATAATCCGGCTGCTTGGTTATATCGGTCAAAGTTTTTTGGACATTCTTACCTACTGTCTCCCATTCTCCGACATTCGTCCATTGCATTTTACGAACATTCTTAAAATCAGGAAAAGAACCATCAAAAGCATAGTCACTTTCCACAGTACCCCGCCCTATTATTTGATTCTGACCTTTCTTGACTATAATAATATCGCCCACTTGCATCTCATGAGCAAACTCCCATAATGCCAAACTATCATTTTTAAACGAAGCCCCCGGCTTGCCATATATATCCTGCAATTTAGCTGCCATTTCTTTCTTAGAAGAGTATTCCAAAAGGTTACCCATATCATCCCAACCAATACACATTATGTTTTGAGATAAACACACATCCCACTTAGATGCATTTTCTCCCGGAGCATATAACCAAATCTTATGTCCCATATTTGAACTATCTAATTCATTTACAATATTTAGTAACTCATCATAAAATTCGAAAAGGTCTTTTTCGCCTTTCTGTTCTATCAGGAACCTTTGCAAATCAGAGATTTTAGTTTTATTTGTGACAGACATCCCCAAATAACGAGCCAACTTAACCAACATATCACGCTTATATACTGGTATTAGAGTCTCATCTGAATATAAGAACGCTATTTTCCATTTGTAAGCATCACCCAACTCATCTATTTTTTCTATTGCTTCCAATTCACCTTTGCCTGCATGTTCTGCTATTTTAAATATAGTACTTCTGACAATAGCAAATGCTTCATCAGCAGTCTGTTTATCATATTTGTTATACCAAGCATACTTATCATTGCTAACAATACGAGAATCATTCTTATTGGGTTTGTTTCTATATTCATAAATACCAAACTTATAAGAAGAGCCACCCCAAATAGAACCTAAATCATATGTTTTAGATTCAACCCAATAACAAAATGAATTCTGTCTTTCGAGATTTGTATATTGCGTAAGTGTCATTTCTACAAGATGCTCTTTCGGAAAAGCAGCTTGAAAATCTTGATATATCTGTCTTCTGTCAATCATACTCAAATAGTATTAGAACTTTTCTTCATTAATTCACCTTCCAATGCCTTATTTTATCATGTCCAATTCTTTCAACAATGTAATCAAAATCACCCTACAACAGAACAAACACCTTTATAAAAACAAAATCACCTGCCCATGAATTACTTTTTAAGTCACAAAGATACAGAATAGTTATTTTAATATAGTAAACACCTGTGTTTTTTATCGAAATATACCTACTATCTATATTACACAAAATAATATTGTCGCTATTAATAATAGTCATGCAATAAACCACTTTTGTTTATTACTTTAAAACCACATAAGTACCATTATGAGTAGGTAAGCGGAATTATCTGCTCCATAAATAGTAACGATGTATTATGAAATTCATAAAGTTATCATGAGCGAACAATATAGTAGTGCGGAGAATATGGCAATGAAAGCGGTATCTTTATCTGCTTTTTCGGCAATTAATATCGTTGACATAAAACATAAGGTTAAATCATTATTAAGCTTGATTGGCCGTGATGGTGTATTCGATGAATATACCAAACACGATATAAGTCATATCGACGGCATGCTTGCATCGTTGGATTTTATTATTCCAGAAAAAGTAAAAGGACAATTGACTGGAGCGGATTGGTTGCTGATCGTATTGTCTTTTTATTTTCATGACTTAGGCATGTTGGTTACAAAACAGGAGTATACAAATAGAAATCAATCAAGAGAATTCCAAAAGTTTAGAGGAAAATATATTGAGAATGTCTATAATCAATCATCTTTGGCCTCTTTGGATGCTGATCAACAAGAACGTTTCATATTTCAAGAATATGTAAGAAAACATCATGGGGAAAGAATATCTAATTGGATTTTAGACGAATCTAGTCCATTTGTTTCCTATGATTCCAATGTGACCGAAGTTGTTTCGGATTTAGTAAGCTGTCTGCCTCCATTGTTTAAGGTTGATTTGGCTAAGGTTTGTGCCAGCCATTCATTAGACGATCTTGATGACTTTGACAAGTATAAAGTTTCTCAATCGTACGGTAATACTCCTCAAGAGAGAGCTAATGTATTTTATGCGGCATTAATCCTTAGGTCAGCAGATCTCTTGCATATTACTCAAGATAGAACTCCACTTGTTGAATATCAAATAATTGCACCAACAAACCCAATTAGCCAAGAGGAATGGGCCAAACAAAGAGCTGTAGCAAGCATTACTCCAAAAATTCCATTAGATGACGAAGGAAATAAATGTCCGAATCTTCCAAGTGATACTTTGGAAGTAAATGCTTATTTTGAGAATGAACGAGGTTTTTTTTCTCTCATAGAATATCTTAATTATGTAAAGGTTCAGTTGAAAAATAGTTTTCGGCTGAATGAGATTGCGAAGAAAAGACACGCATCATTATATGATTTTCCTTGGAAAGATATTGATGACTCTTCTATTCAGACAAAAAATTTTGAAAGGAAGCAACTATCATTTACAATAGATCAAAATAAGGTGTTAAGTCTTTTGGTTGGGGAAACATTGTATAATAACTTATCTGTTTCATTACGAGAATTGTCTCAAAACGCAATCGATGCAGTAAAAGTTAGAAATTATGAATTGCACTCCACTCTTGATTCAACAGGACAGGAGACTTATATACCTAAAATAAAAGTTATCTGGGATGAAAGTACGAGAGAACTTATTATAATGGACAATGGGACTGGTATGAATCTTGATATAATAGAAAATCACTTGTTAAAAGTGGGATCTTCGAGATATCAAGATCCTGATTTTCAAAAGAAACATCCCGGGTATAATTCAATCAGTAGATTTGGTATCGGTCTATTAACATGCTTCTTGATTGCAGATGATGTTGACATTCTCACTACCATGAATCCTGAAGATAAACCTTTGTTACTTAAAATTAGAAATGTGCATGGGAAGTATCTTCTAAAACATGGAGTTGAGAAAGGCTCAAATCTCTTATTGTTGGAAGAAATTGGAACATCTATAAAGCTTAAAGTTCGCCCAGATATTAAAAACTTTGACCCTGAGAAAATCCTTCGTCATTGGATTATTATACCTCAGTGTGAATTCATTTTCTCATGTAATGGTGTAGAACAAAGAATAGGATATGATTCTCCTAATGCCCTTCTTCATCATCTCATAGATTCTGTTATACCGAATGCAGAGAGGCTTCACTATAAGGTGATGGAATACAATGACGAAGGAATTGATTTGTGTATTTTACTAAAGTATAATTCATACTTTAGAGAATGGTCTATGGTAGATGTTTATAATTGGGTTGATTTAAGTCATTGTCCTATCACACCAACGGGGATAAGCATAGAGGGCATTAGGATAGATTCTAATACTCCAGGCTTTTCAAGCAAACGTTTTATCGCGTTTGCCAATATGACTGGCGAAAAGGCTCCCAAAACTAACGTGGCTCGTTCCAATATCAATTCGGGAAATTTAGAGAAAACATTAGAAGTTATTTATTCCTTATATCTTAAAAACATATCAGATGAGAGGGAAAAACTTTGCAATGACTTTTCAATAACTTGGGCTGCAGAAGAATCCGACTGGCTTCTCTCAATTTTTTTGACTCGTCGAAATCCTAGGTTTAATGTAGATTTTTCGAATAAAGAGATACTCATTAGAAAACTATGTGAGATACCTACGATATTAATCGAAAAAGAGGGAGTACGTCAATTTATCTCCATTGCCGAACTTAAGAAAGGCGGTCACTTTTGGACAATCGAAAGTGAAGCATTTAATTCAGCAAACAGGTTGCTCAAAGAGATTAAATCAACACGATCTGTTGTTTCAATTTTGAGCGATCTATATGGAACAAATTCGGCGAATCTTGACAATGTAGATGTTCTGTTAAATAAAAAAGTTTTTTACAATCTAATTGACGAAATTCTTTTAACCGAGTTTCAGATTTCAGACATTAAGATTGTACCCGAACAGCGTAGATTAGATATTTGTTGGGATAAAATTTCAACAGAAAAAAAATGGATGAGATTTCCTAAGCGAAGGGATATGCATAATGATTCAGAATCATGTTTTGTGCAATTAAGAAGTTTGGACTTTAATTCTCATATAGAATATGATGGGATTAAATGTATATATGGAATTATTTTACTTAATAATTCTCCTATTACTAAATTTGTAGTGGAATCAATTCATGCATTGAATACAAATAATGAGGACGATCTTGCTGTTCTTTCAGATATATGCTATTTAATTGAGTTGGCCTTAACCAATAAAATACGTAAAGCTGATTGGCAACAACAGATTGAAAAGGTTTTTGATAGAAGAACAAATCCTCAATATCATGAATTTGCATTTAGCAAAATTTCAAAAGAAAAGTTGATAGACGCTTGCGAGAGGTCGGAATTTAAAATGTATGACGCATCTAAGTGGTACAGAAACACGGATAACTTACCATGGAGTGATCAGTCTTGGTAAATAAAATGATTCTCAGACTTCATTACAATTCATGGGCACTGTCCATCTGATTGTGTAAATAGAAAACTTCAGGATTCAGGTTTTATACTTGAATCCTGTTTTCAAATATAGTTATAAATTGATTAAAAATCAATGCCCAATTCCAAATAGGTTGATACCATTTCTTTTCGATTTCGTTAATAACCATATACACAGACTTTTTCAGGGCATCATCATTGGGGAATGACAGCTTATTTTTAGTGTACTTTCTGATTTTTCCATTCAGGTTTTCAATGAGATTAGTAGTATATATAATCTTTCTAATCTCAACGGGGGAATCAAAGAATAGGGTGAGTTCTTCCCAATTATTTCTCCATGAGCGTATTGCATAAGGATATTTCCCACCCCATTTTTGCTCAAAGTTATCCAATTCCATCTTTGCGGCTTCTTTAGTAGGTGCATTGTAGATGTTCTTTAAATCAGAGGTGAACTCCTTTTTTTCTTTCCAAACCACATACCGACAGGAATTTCTGATTTGATGTACCACACATATTTGAGTGGTAGAGGCCGGGAAAACACCCATCCAGAAAGCGGCACTCTCATTTTACCAACCCGCATGCCCAATACTTCTTTCAAGCCTTCCTTATTCAGACCTACACATAGATAAACAGTCTTGTTGATTACCTTGCCATTTTCCCTAACCTTGAATACAATGCCATCCAAACAATCATGTATAAGCTCTCAAGAGGACGATTCTGCCACTCTGAAACAGCCTGGCTAACCTTATTAGTAATAATAGAAATGGCAGAAGTAGAGAGATTTATGCCGTATATTTCCTGCATTTCCGATTCAATGTCAGATACACTCATACCTTTGGCATAAAGAGAGATAACAAGACGTTCAATAGATAAACCGCGGGAGTGATGCTTAGGAACTACAACAGGCACAAATTCACCTTTCCTATCACGGGGAACCTGAATAACAGATTCGCCCATCTCAGTTTGAATCTGCTTCCTATAACTACCATTGCGGGAGTTGCCACTATGATCTCCTTGATTGGAGTGTTTCTCATAACCTAAATGATTATCCATCTCAGCTTCCAGCATTTGCTCATAGACACGAGTATGAAGCTCTTTCATGAAAGCGGTTACATCTTCGCCAGTCTTAAACTTGGACAGAAACTCTTTGCTTAAAAAGTCTTTGGGAATGTCCATAAAATATCCTTTTTACAAAGTTAATATATAAATAAAAAAAACTACGGGGATTTCTCTCGTAGTTTTCTATTTACACAATCAGATGGATAGTCCCAATTCATGAAATCTGAAAGCTACTAAATTTCTCCAACAACCTATTTGTAAATTAACTAAATTCGGACTATAAATTCATCCAATTTCAGTGAATTTAGGCTATGATTGCCTGAATTTGTATTTCAAGCCATACTCTTCCAGCTGTAAGATAATTCTCAACTTAGCCAGTCGTTGGGATTTCAGTGCATCTCGGTTGGAGGATAGAAAAATATTATATAATAACGATAAGTAGATATTTCAGTAATCTCTTTTGTTTCTGAGTTGTTTTAGGACGCCCAACCACTTTCATGAGTAAACCTCCTGCGTGCTCACAATAAAGGGAAGTGCCAAAGTCATCATCATCGTCAACATATAGTAATTCATCCTCATAATTCTCACCAATAGAACGAAGTGTTTGAAGAGCTATGGCAATAGTACTATCCATATCTCCCAGACTCAAAAAGAAGTCTGCTTTCTTCAGATAAATATCCATTCGATTGAAAATAGTTTCCCAATCACAACTGTGATCATTATAACGATTATGATAACGAGACTTTTTACTGTCACCGGAACTATTAAAAATCTTTTGAATTTCCGTTCTATAATCTTTTCCCTTTGATGTAGAAGACCATTCCTTAACTATTAAAATAATTCAAAAGCGCTATTTTAAATTCCGGATTCATTGAGGCATACTCACTGATAAATTTAGAAAGTTCCTGCGGATTAATGAATGACAGCAATTGTTTGATGTCCACATCGGGTTGTACAACCTCTTCTTCCTTTGTAACTATTCTCATTTTTGAAAATGCACTACGACTCACCCGTTTATTATTATCACGAATTGCCAAAAGTACTGCCACGACATGCTTGCAGATTTCTCCATCATACGGACAATCACAGTACCAGGATTCTACTTCCTTTCCGTTCATAGATATT
Source organism: Bacteroides sp. D55t1_190419_B8 (assembly GCF_015558905.1). Classification (NCBI taxonomy): domain Bacteria; kingdom Pseudomonadati; phylum Bacteroidota; class Bacteroidia; order Bacteroidales; family Bacteroidaceae; genus Bacteroides; species Bacteroides sp. D55t1_190419_B8. Next base: position 85,492 of record NZ_JADMOU010000006.1, on the reverse strand, counting down.
TCTACATTATAATCGTCCGTTCCCTCTACGATTGCAGTCCATTCACCGGGTGAGGTTTCTTCCAGTTCGGAAACGACATCTGTATCATAATACTCTTCCCCGCGTATCAATATCTTATAGGGGACAAAGTCCTCAAAATTATCCAGTGTAATCATATGACTAATTTAATACTTTATATATCCTTCTTGTTCATACGCTTTCCCATATTTATGAATCATTGTCACCAATGGTCTTATACGCTCATCAGAAACAAGCATACCTCTATAACGCAAATACTGGTTATCATAAAGCTGACGGTTTCCGGTCTTGAGACGCTTCTCCACATCCGCAGGAATGAAAAACTCCGCACGATTACCCAATTTAGCATAAAATTCATTCAGAAAGATGAAGACTCCCGCCAAATCAATGTCTCCGAAATGAATATAGCGATTGGGAATTATCTTTAGCCAGTTACACAAATCCTTCGATTGCGGATAACGGGACACGAAAAGAACTTTCATTCCTTCAAACAAGTACTTTTGGGCACGGATATGCTGAAAATTCTCTCCATTCTCTATACCTACTACTACAACATCTTCAGGAATACGGAAATATTCGTAATCCTGCATGAAGATGGAAGTGCCTTGCAAGGGAGAAAGAACACATGGTTTGCCATGAAAAGTAGCTTCTATAGGCGTATAACAATTGAGGAGAAAACCTTTGAACGTACGGGTATATCTCAATTTAGAGTCCCCCGCCTTCGCCACTTGCTCCGAACGTGACACTTCATCCGGACAGTTCTTCATCTCAATCCAATCTTCCAGCTCCATGCCGGAAGTATAATTCTGGGAGATGTAGATACGGCATCCTTCCGGGTCAATCATACGAAAACTACGCTTACTCCCTCGGGGAACAATAGTGATGATTCCCTCATCCATTAATCTATTTGCTATCAGTCCATCAAACTTTGTGTAAGGTATGAGCTCGCCGCCCAGCATTTTCAGAACCAGCCTCGCCATCGCCAATGTAAATAAACTGCCACTCATTTTTCTATCTTATTATAGGTTAACAATGGGACAACCAGGGTATTTGACCGCCCGTCTTTACTCAATAAATAGGTATAACGATAGTCTTCCACATTGTAAGTAGTGGGAGAACTGTTTACCAACAAAATATTCCGGCAATTGGCAAAGTCCAAAATACCTTTCACATTGTTGGGGTGTAACTTGCCTATTTCATCCATCATACAATGGATTTTAAAGTCACCAAACTTACGTGACGCCTTTTCTTTGAACACATTAATCAGCATGATATTGACCATTGCTTTTACCAAAATGTCCGTGCCGTCAGAACCTACATTGGCAATCTTCTCCACCCATCCCGTATCGTTATCATTCTCTTTCACGCGGAACTCCAGTTTGAATGTATCGGCAAGCGCCAACCGTCTGCGTCCCGGCTCGTCAAGCAGGAATTTCATAAACGACAACAAATGCTGGACAACCACCGCATTGACATCTTCACGGGAATCCTGCGAGAACAAGTCAACCTTTCCCATATTATATTGGTTCTCATCACTAAACCGTTTAATCTCCAGCAATAGCTGCATCAGTTTATCGCTGCTCTGAAGCGGGCGAAGAGCTATTTCCTTTATTACTCCGGCAAAATTCCGCTTGACAAAATCGTCGTTTATATCCTTTATTGTTCTGTGTATCTCGCTTTCATTACGGGTCAGTCCTCCCACTTCCTGCGAAATCCGGCGGATTATATCCGTATACCGTTCACTGATATGTTTCTGATAGTCGGAAATCTTATCATTATCCACAAACTCGCACAGATTGGAAGCGAAATCGTAGTAATCCTGTTCTCCAACCAGTTCCGTACGGAAATGAAACGTGTTTTTTGACGAGAAGTTTCCATTGAACTGCGTCACCGCTTTCTTGAATTCTTCTGTTTTTCTGATAGTGGATACGATGAGCGACTTCAACTCTTCCACAATAACATCGCAATTTTTCCGGGTAGGCTTCTCTCCTATTTCTGTCACAGAAGGCGGACAAAAAGTTTCATCTTTCCGGAACATATCCACTTTATTCAACCCGTCCTCCAATAAGTGCAATTCTTTGCTAATCCGCTCAAGATGCTCGTCCGCCCCTTTTTTCTGAATCTGCAACTTCTCCTTTTTCAGAGCGAAACGTTCGTCCAATGCAACTAGCTTCGCATCCTGTTCTTTCTTCCGCCTTCGCGTAGCAGGTTCTTTATCAAACAGTTCCTCCTTGTCTCTTTCATAATAAAGAACTTGCGGGCGGGATCTACCTATATAATCCAATTCTTTATTTATTTCGGCAAGCCTGTCATCATACTTGCGGATAGTGACCGTATCAGCACCCTTCCCATTCAATTCATTCTCCTGCGCCTGCTTCAATTCCTTTTTCCGCTCTACAATTTGCTGTTTCATCCGCTCTATCTCTTGCTGAATGCCGGCAACACACTCCTCCAGTTCCTTCCGGAATTCAGTCCTGCCGTCATTATACACTTTCCGGCAGGCTTTCAACAGTTTTTCCCGTTCCGCCAAATGCTTCTCCTTCTCTCCTTCCGCCACATAAAGACGATGGCCGATTTCATTCAGTTGCGCCTGCAATTCTTCTGTACATCCTCTTTTCCATTCCTCTTCCTTCGTCTTCCATGAGGCGTAATCGGCCTGCAAATTCTTCAATTTTGCTGGAATCTGCATTCGCTCAGCTTCCATCAGATGTTGTTCTTCCAAAATACTATGTATTTGCTTCGAATACTTCTTCTCCAAAGAAGAAACAACTTCCCCCTCTTCTTCTGCCAGTCGGGTGAGACGGTCGGTACAGAGTTGCCGGGCTGCTTGTTGCCTGCCGCGCTCCTGCTTCATTTCCTCGGGAGTGCGGACAGAACGCTCGATTGCTGCCAGATTGAGTGAAACGCCGAACAAAGTCGCTTCCTTATTCACTAATTGAGGTTGCAGTTCATTGTTGTACAACACCAGTTCCTCATCCGCCACCTTGCCTATCGTCTCCTGCCAATCCGGTTTGTTCTTCTCCAACCATTCACACAAAGAACCTTTTCGTTTCTCAATCAAGGCGTCCAATGTTTGTAACTGTTCTTCAATCGCACTCCGCTCTTTGCGAACGATCTCCATCTTTGCCTGAAATTTCCATTTCAATTCTTTCACTTTCCATTCACACTCCTGTCTCAACTGCTTTATTTCTCCTTGTTGCTGACGAATATTAAGCTCCAACTCCTTGTCCTTTTTGCGCAGTTCGTTAATCCCGTCTTCACAATCGGACATTTCCTTTTGATGGGGATGTTCGTATTTCACCTTTTGAAGTTTCAGGTTACACTTTGCCTGTTCATCGCGCAACTGCCGGATACGATTATCCACAGTCTGCACTTTCTCTTCTTGCGTTGCCCTTATTTTTTCTTCTTCCACACGAAGCTGTTGCATCAATTCCTCCTGCTTGCCGGCAATCTCCGCATTCCGAGCATTTATCCGTGCTTGCTGGCTATTCTCAAAAGTACGGAAATCAGCTTCCAGTTTCTCAAACAGCAATCGGTACTTACTCAATACATCCTCATAAGCCCTTGTCAGTTCCGATTTCATATTCCGGACTTGTTCAAGTTCCTGAATCAGTAGTTCTTCGCAAGATACCCGTTTGATGATTTCTTCAATCTGCATCTGCTCGTAATGCAGACGTTTCTCACGTATCTTTTTGAGCAAATCGCTTATTATACCTATATCCCTAATCAAGCCATCACGCTCATTGGTGTACTTTTGTTGCAGTTCACCCATAAGCCGCAGCAACCGTTCACGTTCCGTCTCCGCTTTAGCCTGTTCTTCCTTCACTAACGGAATCTCATGCAAAGCCTGTTTCTCCGCAAAGTTAAGCTCCGCACGCCCTTCACCAATCTGCTTTTGGGTATAAATCAAGTCACGATAGGCGTTCATTACTTTCTCCGCCATCTTCCGGACAGGCACTTCTCCATTCTTGTTCTTAAACCAAAGCATCACGTCCCTGTATTCCTGCTCGAATTCCTTTATCTGGCTACGATAGAAGTCCAAATCGACAGAGATATCCTCATCACTCATCGAACGGATAATGGTATCTTTTATAAAGTCAGCATCCAGTTTGGAATTTAAAAAGACGTTCTGTATCGTACGGGGAATATTCTGATATTTTGCACTTTCCACAATGGCAAACTTGCGGTAAGGTATCATTTCATGCTTGCGGTTATTACCGAAAATAATGTCCCGATACATTTCATAGCTAGTCACTTGTGCAGTAATCTGAATCTTCGAACCGATATGTTCGCGGATGCGTCCCCACTCGGAATGTACCACATTGTGTTCGTCAATGAACCAGTCCTGTTGGAATGGCGCATCAATAAAACGGAAAAACACCCGTCCCTGGGATTTGGCAGCTACCACACAATACGCCCCATTCTCCCGCATCACCTCATAGATAATGTAAGAATTGGCATAAGGAAAGTAAAAAGCATCGAAGCTTTTCTTCTCTTTCGGAATGCCCAGTCTTAGTTTGTCAGCATTATAAAAGAATAGGATGGCACGGAGCAGTGTACTCTTACCAACACCTTGCGTACCTATAAAATGTACGTTCCCATCCAACTTCACTTCCGCATATGGAATATGGGCACTGTTCAGAAAAATAATCTTATTCAGGTATCTCATCTTGCACCTCCTCTGAAATTGTGATACAATCAACCAAGTCCTCCATATAATGGAAAGCCGACAATACTTTATATGTCCCATCGAGTTCGTTTTCTTTCTCTATCAGTCCTATACTCTCCAGTTCTTTCAACAGTTTGCCGACAACTTCATCATATTTCTTCTTATCCGAAAACAGTTTGGTTGCCTTTTCTTTCAATTCGATATCGCATCCTATCTGAATTTCAATATCAGCAGCACGGAACAGAAAGCCCGGGCCGAATGCCGAATGATAGGTTTTTAGAAAACTCAGGTAATCAATCCACTTCTGAATCGCTTCCAGTTTACGTTCCAAATCGACTTTCGATTCCTTGCGAGTAAAGTAGTAATAACCGTCACCGCCTTCCAAATAGAAACCGATACCTTTATAGTAATCATAATAATCGGGCAAATCTTCCTCAATGGCATCATACAAGCGTTTCACTTGGGTAGAGACACTATTGGAAGAAATGAATCCCCCTTTGCTAAGTATATTAAATATTTCTTCAGTGTATTTCATGGTCATCTGTTTTTAGCATTCAGCATACATCATTTGGCATATATTAAAGGGTATTCCACTTCATCGGAGATTTCATAAGTATCCGTAAAGCGAAGTTCGTCGGCATACTGTGATGCCAGTTGGCAGAAAAAGATTAATTTCTCTCCACGTGTCACCTCTTTCCGGTAGCGATAGTTCATCACAAAAGAGAACAGGTGGGTGCTGGACGCCATAAATGAATTATGCACTTCCTGCAAGTTTACGGTATCTATCATTTGCGACTGCCCATCCAGGTATCCTTCTGGAATGGCATCTGCCAGTTGTTTCATTCCTTTCGGAGAATTTCTCTGCCGCGCGACAAGTTTCTTCAAAATCTGAAAAGCCTCATCGGAAGTCCGTAGATTATCAATGGAAAGCTTGATGCGATAACCGACCTGCGGCTCCATCCAGACAGGATTTTTTTGTGCGGCAACAGAACGGATACTTGTATGTTCTTCCAACAAGAACTGGTCTTTCAGGTACTTCAACTTCTTTACTTTCTCAAAGATGCGGTTCTGATAATCTATCAGATTCAGATAATGGATGATTTGTTTCTGGATTTCAATCAGGTTATGGTACGAGTCATTTAGCTGAAGTTTTACATCACTTACTACATTCCGCATCTGTACGTCCATCGCCACTCGGAAGAAAATAGGCTGTCCGTAGTCTATCAATTCCTCACTTTTACGGATCAGCAGAGCAATATTGTTCCGTTTCTCATCAAGCCGGACGAGTTTGGTTTTCTTTATCTTATAATTCGGTTCGTTCTTATAAGTATTATCCATGTTCCTTTTCAAGTCCATCACATTGCGGACTGTAGTCAGAGCGATGTTTTTTAGACAGCGTTTCACTTCACGCTGGTAGTTGTATTTACGTTGCTCGTTATTCTCTTTCAGATAATAGTCAATATTTTCATTCAGTCGCGTCAGGTAATCCTGCACGAAAGAAACATTGATTTCTTCATTTACTTCGAGCACATCTTCAAAGAATTTCAGATAGATATCTTCCATTTCCAGAAAGTCACCAGTATCCCGGATAACCCCATAGTCAATCAGATAACGGATACGCTCTTCTTTGTACTCTGTCATTTCAAGCGCATAATCGTAGCGGAACGAAAGAGACTTCCGTTTGGCAAACATTTCTTTCAGAAGTTCTTTCTCCCTGTCCAGACTTTTGACAAGTTCTTCTATAGAACGAAAAGTGCTCATATTAGTTTTGTCTTTTAATGATGTTTACTACTTCCAAATATTTACATAGTATATATTTCAGTAATAAGATATCACAAAAATAACATAAATGAAATAGTAAACCTAATTTCTGTATCAATATTTTCATTACTACAAAAATTGAGAAACTAACTCTACATATTCATTATACAACTATAAATTTCAAGTAAGAATTTGCAAAGGCAATTACTATTTATACCTTTGTGACTTCAATAGAGAATATGATTTCACTAGAGAATTAGTAACCCGTTAAAAGAGAAATTGATTATGCGTTCATTCATCCTATTTCTTTGTTTAGTCCCCACCCTCCTGTTTGCCCGACAAACTCAACTGGAGACACAGTTGAAAGAAGCCATCAAGGGAAAGAAGGCCGAAATAGGAATAGCTGTCATCATTGACGGGAAAGATACGGTAACTGTCAATAATGATATTCACTATCCACTGATGAGCGTATTCAAGTTTCATCAGGCATTAGCATTGGCAGATTATATGGGAAAACAGAAGCAATCGCTGGAAACCCGGTTACCCATTAAAAAATCGGATTTAAAGCCGGATACTTACAGTCCGCTACGGGATAAATATCCGCAGGGAGGAATTGAAATGAGTATTGCCGACCTGCTAAAATATACACTTCAACAGAGCGACAACAATGCCTGCGATATTCTTTTTGATTATCAAGGAGGTCCGGATGCCGTAAACAAGTATATCCATTCACTAGGAATCCGGGAATGTGTCATTATCGGAACGGAAACTGCCATGCACGAAGACTTGAACCTATGTTATGAAAACTGGACTACTCCGTTAGCAGCAGCCGAATTAGTGGAGATATTCCGTAAGAAACCATTGTTTCCCAAAGTGTACAAAGACTTCATATTTCAAACAATGGTGGAATGTCAAACCGGACAAGACCGTCTGGTCGCTCCGTTGCTCGACAAAAAAGTAACCGTAGGCCATAAAACCGGAACGGGAGATCTTAATGCGAAAGGACAACAAATCGGCTGTAATGACATCGGTTTCGTTCTTTTGCCCGGTGGACGTAGTTACAGCATAGCTGTCTTCGTGAAGGATTCTGAAGAAAACAATCAGGTGAACAGTAAGATTATCGCAGATATTTCCCGTATCGTTTACGAATATGTAATGCAGCATTAAAATGGAGACAAAGTACGTTCGGTACGAATGAAGATTGAAACAAAGTAATAGAAATTAGAAAATTCATTTATATGAAACTACATCATATCGCTATCTGGACTTTTCGTCTGGAAGAATTAAAAGAGTTCTATGTCCGCTTCTTCGGAGGAAAAAGCAACGAAAAATATATCAATCCCAAGAAAGGATTCGAGTCCTATTTTATCTCCTTTGGAGAGGGAACAGACTTGGAACTGATGAGTCGTACAGATGTACAGAACACTCCCATTGAAGAAAACAGGGTTGGACTGACACATTTCGCTTTCACCTTCCCCAGCCGGGAAGAAGTATTACGCTTCACCGAACAAATGCGTTCGGAAGGATATACCATCGCCGGCGAACCGCGTACTTCGGGAGACGGATACTTTGAAAGTGTAGTCCTCGATCCTGATGGAAACCGGATCGAATGTGTATACCGGAAAACAGCAATCGAACCGGAAACTAAAGCTGGAGAGGAGACTGAAATTGAGCCGAAAACTGAAATTGAAAGTATTCCCCCCGTAACGCTCCATACAGAACGTTTATTTCTCCGCCCCTTCGAAGAGAGAGATGCAGAAGCGTTTTTCGCTTGTTGCCAGAACCCGAATCTGGGGAACAACGCCGGATGGCCGCCTCACCGTACATTGGATGAATCCCGCCAGATCCTTCATTCCACATTTATCAATCAGGAGGGTATATGGGCGGTGATGCTAAAAGACACGAAACAACTGATCGGTTCCGTTGGTATTATTCCCGACCCCAAACGGGAAAATCCACAAGTGAGAATGTTGGGTTACTGGCTCGGCGAGACTTATTGGGGCAAAGGATATATGACCGAAGCAGTGCAAGCCGTTCTCAACTATGGCTTTGAAGAATTGCGGCTTAGCCTCATCACAGCTACTTGTTACCCGCACAATAAACGTTCGCAGAAAGTACTGAAAAAGAACGGTTTCATCTACGAAGGTACACTTCATCAGGCAGAACTGACTTACAACGGAAACATCTACGACCACCAGTGTTACTATCTGCCCGGCATCTCCCAACCTACCCCGGAAGATTATGATGAAATCCTCGATGTATGGGAAATGTCCGTTCGCCACACACATGATTTCCTGACGGAAGAACATATCCAGTTTTATAAACCACTGGTGCGGGATCATTATTTACCTGCCGTTGAACTTTTCGTGATCCGGAATGTCAGCGGAAAGATTGCCGCCTTTATGGGACTGAGCGATGAACTGATCGAAATGTTGTTCGTACATCCCGACGAACAAGGAAAAGGATATGGCAAACGATTAATAGAATACGCAAAAGATAAAAAATATATGGATAAAGTAGATGTAAACGAGCAGAATGAAAAGGCACTCCAATTCTATCTCCATTTAGGATTCCAAGTCATCGGCAGAGATGAAACGGACAGCATGGGCAAACCTTTCCCCATTCTTCATTTACAACTGCCGGAAGCTGATTCCGATAATAGAGATTAATTCCCCAAAACACGAAAGTTACATGAACCTACGTGCAAGATTATCCGAACGAGTACACATTGAAGACATCAGAGAGGTACTCCACTTTATACAGGATGATGAACGGCTTAGAGAAGAAATCTACCAACTGATATTCGACGAAGATGCTATCGTCTCCTATCAGGCATTGTGGGTATGTACTCATTTCTCAAAGGCAGATGTAGAATGGTTAAGCGGGAAACAAGACGTATTGATTGACGCTGCCATGACCTGCCCACACTCTGGAAAACGGAGAATGATTCTGAACCTGATATGCCAGCAACCTGCCGCCGATCCGCCACGAGTGGATTTCCTCGATTTCTGCATGGAACGTATGATCTCCCGTGAGGAACCACCGGGCGTACAGTCGCTCTGTATGAAACTGGCTTATCAACTGACACGCTCCATACCGGAACTGCAACAGGAACTACGCACCATGTTGGAAATCATGGAACCCGACTTATTGGTCCCCGCTATCCGCGCTGTGCGAAGAAACACGCTGAAAGCCATACAAGCAAAGAAAAGCTGATTGTTTTCATCGCCTTTTTTTTCATCGTTTGATCAGAGTATATCCAGATGGAAGATCTGGGATATACCCGTCACCGAAATCTGAATACCGATGCAGAAAGTGAAAAAAGCAACAAGCTTATTAATGATTTGATTTCCCACCGGTCCCAACCTCTGAATAAACCTCTGTCCCTGTGAAAGGAAAACGTAAAAGATGGCTGCCATACAAATAATAACAAGTGCAATGACCAAATAATTAATTCCGGTTTGCAGCAACTTGCCTTTAACACTTGCAGACGCCATCAAAGTAAAGATAACCGATATACTGCCCGGCCCGATACTGATAGGAAACGTGATGGGATAAAATATCTTCTGCTCGATGTTTTTCCATCTGAAACCGTCTACATTCTTGCTGGCTTCTTCTTTATCAGACGAACCCGAATCCCCCAACAGCTCCATTGCCGTCTTGCAAATCAGTATTCCACCTCCCAACTGAATAACAGGAATAGCCAGACCGAAAATCAACAGAAACAAATGCCCTATCACCAATGTCCCTACACCGATCATTATAAAATTGAGTGTCAGTTTCTGAATAGCTGCTTTCCGTTGTTGAGGATCGAGGTCTGTAAAGAATCCATTAACGACAAAACCATTCCCCAAAGGATTTATCACCGGAAACAGTGCCATAAACGATGACGAAAATATGATTAGAAGATTGCTTAATGACATAATACCTGTTTTTTGATACTTTATTAATATCTGATATGTATCTAAAACATAAATGGAACGTTATTGTTTTGAGAATATGCTTTTGCGAAAGGAATCCGCATCGGTTGAATTCCTCGTGAAAGCAGCTTATAATAAACCTTTAACTAGAAATTAAAATTATGTGTACAAGAGTCGTTTATTCGGGAAAAAATGGAATGGTGGCAACCGGCCGGTCTATGGATTGGAAAACAGAAATGCATAGTAATCTTTGGGTATTTCCCAAAGGTATGGAAAGAAATGGAGAAACGGGAGCCAACTCCCTGAAATGGACTTCCAAGTATGGCAGTGTGGTGACTTCAGCTTTCGAGATTGCTAGTACGGACGGAATGAATGAGAAAGGGCTGGTTGCCAATCTGCTGTGGCTGCCCGAAACGGAGTATCCGGTCAGAGATCAAACTAAACCGGGACTTGCCATTACCGCATGGGTACAATATATGCTGGATAACTTCGCCAACGTAGAAGAGGCCGTCGCTTTCATCGATGAGAATACTTTCCAAGTGGTATCGGACATGATGCCGGATGGTTCCCGCCTGGCAACCTTGCATTTATCAATTTCCGATGCAACAAGTGATTGTGCGATATTTGAATATACGGGCGGAAAGCTGACTGTCTACCACAGCAAGGAGTACAAAGTGATGACCAACTCCCCTACCTACAACAAACAACTGGCACTAAACGAATACTGGAAATCAATAGGAGGATTGAGCTTCCTGCCCGGAACCAACCGACCGTCCGACCGTTTTGCAAGAGCCAGTTTTTATATCAATGCCCTGCCCCCAACAGATGATGTGAGGATAGCCGTGGCAAGTGTATTCAGCGTTATCCGTAATACTTCTGTTCCTTATGGCATATCCACTCCCGAATTTCCGGAAATTTCCACCACACAATGGAGAACGGTATCGGATAGTAAGAATCTGCTCTACTTCTTCGAATCAAGTCTGACACCTAATACATTCTGGGTAAACCTGCGGGAAACAGACTTGTCGGAAGGAGCTCCGGTACTCAAATTGTCTATCGCCAACGGTGAAACTTATCATGGAAATGCAACGAAAGAGTTTCAACCGGCACAGCCGTTCAGATTTATGGGAGTAAAAGGATAAAATTATCCCCGGAAACGATCCGTCTGAAGCACACCCAAAAAGTTTTTGTATCTAACTCTTGAGACGTATTTCGATCATTTCCGGGGATAAAATCTGTTTCTTTAACAGCTTGCCATTAATTGAAATAATAAAGGAATACAGCAATTCCTTCCAGCGCCTTCTTCGGTTGGTCTTTTATTTCGATAGCAAACTTAATTTCTGCTTTTGCCACACCACGCAGATTGGTCAGTGAGTGCAAAGTAGTCACCAGACGCACGCTCTGTCCTGACAATACAGCCTGACCGAATTTCATCTTATCCATACCGTAGTTAATCATCATCTTCAGGTTATTTACCTGTATAATCTGATTCCACAGATAAGGAAGCATAGACAATGTCAGGTAGCCATGAGCAATCGTGCTATGATAAGGGCTGTCTACTTTCGCACGTTCCGTATCTACATGAATCCATTGATGATCCAGCGTTGCATCAGCAAAAAGATTAATACGTTCCTGCGAGAGTTCCACATAATCGGAAACACCTATCTGTTGGCCTACTAGTTTTTCAAATTCTTCATACGAATTGATAATTACTTTTTCCATAAGTCTTATCGTTTTTATGGGGGTTATTTACTATTAAATTGGGGACAAAAATAGGAAAAATAAACTGATATGCCACCAAATTTATAAATAAAAGCAAGGAATGAAGTATTTAGGTATGTTTTACAAACCGGAAGCCCGTTTCAGTGCTTCTGACAAAATACTGTAACCCTTGCCATTCAAATGTAAATCGTCGAGAGTCAACTCCGGATTCAGCCTGCCATCCAGCAACAAACGGTCGAAAACATCGAGATAGACAATGTCCGTCCCCTGCAATTTCTCGTATATCTTCTGGTTAAGGACACGAATGAATTGATTCACAGCCGTACTGTAATCATCGTAATCATTACGTGGAAAAATACAGAAAAGATATGTTTTCAGTGAAGGGATGGCAAGAACCGCTTTTACATAACGTTCCACATAATCGTCCATATTTTCATCATTCAACCGATAAATATCATTGGTTCCGAATTGAATGACGACTTGGCAATCGGAAGTGTCTACGGTAAAAGACTCCACATAAACCAGTCCTTCACCGGGAGCACCATAGTTCAGACATTCCCATGAAGGAAAGTAGACATCCAATGCCCAAAATGCCATGTGACTGTTGCCAAGAAAGGCAAATTTAGGTTTCTCTCCCATTCTATTCATGTTACTTCATTCGATAATTCACGGATTTACTTTACTTTTGCAAAGGTAATCACATTCATTCATATATATAAACCGATGATACATTTTTTCAAGCAACCTATTTCTCACCTTGAGTTACCGGATAAATTCACTTATCCTTTCCACTATACGCCTCATCCATTGTGCGTGTTGGCAGCGGAAGAAGTGAAAGAATATATCGCGAGCCGAGAAGAATGGCAAGAAGAGTTGGCTTTCGGAAAAATGTTCGGGGTGTTGATTGTACAAAAAGAGAATAAGCAAGAGACTACAAAAAAAGAAGCGGTCAATGAAATTGGTTATCTCGCTGCTTTCTCCGGCAATCTGGCAGGGAAGAATCTGCATCCTTATTTTGTCCCTCCTGTCTACGACTTATTGCAACCGGAAGGATTCTTCAAAATGGAAGAAGAACAAATATCTTCCATCAATATCCGTATTCGTGAATTAGAAAACAGTCGTTCTTATCTCGATTCAAAAGAAAAGTGGAAGACGGAAACGGAACAGGCTAAAGCTATATTGAATCAGGCTAAAGCAGCACTCAAAGCAGCAAAGGAGGCGAGAGAGATTCGCCGCCAATCATCCTCCGCCCTTTCTGAAGAGGAACAAGCCTCCCTGATCCGGGAAAGCCAATACCAGAAAGCGGAATACAAACGACTGGAAAAAGAATGGAAGAAACGATTGGAAGAACTCGAAACGGAAACAAGACACTTCGAGACTGAAATAGAACAACTGAAAACCGAACGGAAGGAACGTTCGGCAGCCTTGCAAAGAAAGTTGTTCGAGCAGTTCCGGATGCTGAATGCCAGAGGAGAAGTGAAAGACCTATACACTATCTTCGAACAGACAGTTCAGAAAGTTCCTCCTGCCGGTGCGGGTGAATGTGCTTTGCCTAAATTGTTGCAATATGCGTATCTTCATCAATTAAAGCCATTGGCTATGGCCGAATTTTGGTGGGGAGACTCTCCTAAAAACGAAATCCGGCATCACGGATATTATTATCCTTCCTGCAAAGGAAAGTGTGAACCTATTTTGCTGCACATGTTGCAAGGACTGGAAGTAGACGAGAATCCGCTGCTAAACTCCATCCATGAGGATGAAGAACTGGAAATCGTATATGAAGATGAATGGCTAGTAGTAGTCAATAAACCGGCAGGAATGTTATCCGTTCCGGGAAAGGCGGAGGACAGAGATTCAGTCTATCATCGCCTGAAAAAGAAGTATCCCGATGCCACCGGACCTATGATTGTACATCGCCTCGATATGGCAACTTCCGGATTATTGCTCGTAGCGAAAACGAAAGAGGTACATCAACATTTACAAGCACAATTTGCTGACAGAAGTATCAAGAAACGCTATACCGCTGTATTGGATGGGGTAACAGCAAGAACAGAGAAGACAGTATCAACGGAAAAGACAACACTACCATTTGGAAGAGCAGGAAGAATCAACCTTCCTCTCTGTTTGAATCCCCTCGACCGCCCCCGGCAAATCGTCAGTAGAGAACATGGGAAAGAAGCGATTACAGAATACCGAATCATCAGTGAATCCGAAAAATATACCCGGATTACTTTCTATCCGTTGACCGGACGAACACACCAATTACGGGTACACGCCGCCCATCCGGAGGGATTGGGTTGCCCCATTCTTGGGGATGAACTTTATGGAAAGAAAGCGGACAGGTTATACCTCCACGCCGAATATATAGAATTCCGTCATCCCATCAGCGGAAAGATTCTATGCATACAGAAAGAGGCCGACTTCTAAGCTGCAACCGTGCTTGTGAACACCTGCTTTTTCAACCTGCGATAAACGTAGATAAATGCCGGCACGAGGAACAAGTCTGCCGCTATCCAAGCCATCGGATCACCGTAGCAGACAGCAACAAAGCCGAATGCAGGCACAGCGTAAATGCTGACAAGAATACGCGCAATCATCTCCGCCACTCCCGAAAACATGGCAAGATTGGTATATCCCACTCCCTGAATCGTGTAGCGCAGGATGCACAACAATCCAAGCATCGGGAAGAACATACAGGAGATATGCAGGAATAGCTCGGTATCCAACAGAATTTCCGTTTCTGACGGATCTACAAAGATCAACGCGAAATATCTGGCTCCCACCATCAGAAGAACGAACGTAAATGCCGCATAAACGATCATCATCAAAGCACTCGCCTTGATTCCCAACCAGATACGTTCCGGTTTCCCCGCCCCATAATTCTGTCCGCTATATGTAGCCATCGCAATTCCCAGACTTTCGAACGTACAGATAAAGAACATTTTGATTCGCATGGCAGATGTAAAAGCAGCCACACACGCCGTTCCCAACGCATTATTCGCACTCTGAAGCATGATACTGCCGATAGCCGTGATAGAGAACTGTAATCCCATAGGCACACCGATGTAAAGCAATGTCTTTGCCAGTTTCGCCTGAAACCGGCGTTCTTTCGGACTACCCTGCAATATTTCAAACTTCCGGTACATATAAATATAACAAAGGACAGCCGACAGCCCCTGCGAAAAGACAGTAGCAATGGCAGCTCCCGCCACTCCCCAGCCGAGTACCAGAATACAGAACAAGTCAAGAATGATATTCAGAACAGCAGCAAACAGCAAAAACCAGAAAGGCGTCTTACTGTCTCCCAACGCACGGATGATGCTTGAAAGAAGATTATAGAAGAAAGTGAAAGGAACACCGATAAACGTTACAAGCAAATAAGCATAAGCTCCTTCGAAAATATTCTCCGGTGTGCGCATAATTCGGAGTATGTCCGCACAAAAGAGACTGGTAACAAGAGCAATGACCACAGACATCCCTGCTGCCAGCTTCAAACTGACGGAAACGTAACTGCGCATCGTACTGTAATCTCGTGCACCAAACTTCTGCGCAACGGGAATCCCGAAACCTCCGCAACATCCATTACAGAATCCGAGAATCAGGAAAACAACCGATGTACTGGCTCCCACAGAAGCTAACGCGTTAATTCCCAAAAACTTTCCTACAATTGCAGCATCAACAAGCGAATACGTTTGTTGTAAGAGATTGCCGAGTAAAAGCGGCAATGTGAACTTTAAAATGAGAGGTAATGCCGGCCCTGCCGTCATTTCTTTAGAAGTTGCCATACGTCTATGTTCCAAAATTGGGCGCAAAGATACGGAAAATTCAAGGAATTAGTTCTCGATTTGCGTTCCTCTTTTAGTTGACATAAATCAATAAATGAGTATGAGAGTATGAATACCCCGGTCTATCGTTTCACCAACCGTTTAGGTGAACCATGCCACGAGCATCCCAAGCAGAAGACTTCTGTCAAATCGAACCCCTCCACCGAATCTTCCGGATATTTGGGAACCACTTCACCATCTTCGAGCACATAAACCAGCAGCCTTTCACCTTGTCCATTCTTCACATACATAGCTGCAATCTTGCATTGCGGACACAATAACTTTTTCATGCCGCAAAGATACAGATTGTTTCCGTCAACAACAAGCTCTTTCTAAGAAGTTTAAGAAGCCCGCTCATGATTTACTGTTTATCTATTCTTCCAGAATCCCGGATAAAACAACAGGAGTACGCTAAACAGCTCCAGACGTCCCACCAGCATCAGAAAAGAGAGTATCCACTTTGCCGGATCAGGTAAAGAATTCCATGAAAATGCAGGTCCGCAAGTTCCCAATCCCGGACCGACATTGCCTATACTCGAAATAACCGTACTGACGGACTCGGTAAAGCCAACTCCCAAAAACAAGAGAACCGTCCACCCAATCAGGATCAGGACCAAATAAAAAGCAAAGAAAATCAGTACGGTAGTTACGATAGAAGAAGACACCGTCTGCTTATTGATACGAACGGGAAGCACGGCATTCGGATGGAGCAGATGCTTGAACTCATTCCGGATGGCACGTGCCACAATCAGCAACCGCATATTCTTGATACCTCCACTGGTAGACCCCGTACATCCTCCCGAAAGCATCGCAATAAACAATAACAACCACGTGAAAGGAGGCCACATATTATAATCGTCCGTAGCAAAACCGCAGGAAGTATGCACCGTAGACACTTGGAACAATGCTTTCCGGAAAGCCAGCTCCCAGTCGTAATGATTTTGAAAGACAAGTGCCAATGTGATAAGGAAAGTCAAAATACCCACCGACGCCAGGAACCAGTGCAACTCTTCATCTTTGAACAAACGACTGACTTTTCCTTTCAAACACATCAGAAACAAAGAGAAGTTGATACTGGAAACAATCATAAAGATAGCCACCACATATTCTATATACGGAGAATTCCAGTAAGAAATACTGTTCTGCTTCGTAGAATATCCTCCCGTAGCAGTAGTGGCAAACGACTGGCAAATGGCATCAAACAAGCTCATGCCCCCAAACATCAATAAGACAGTTTCCGAAATAGTCAGTACCAGATAAATGGTCCATAACCACTTGGCCATAACATTGATTTTCGGATGGGTACGATCGTGTGTCACTCCCGTAGATTCAGCAGAGAAGAGTTGCACTCCTCCGGTGGTAAAGATAGGAAGAATGGCAATCGTAAAAAATACAATCCCCAAACCACCGATCCATTGCGTCAGGCTTCGCCAGAAAAGCATACCGTGGGAAAGGGATTCAATATCATTGAGAATGGTGGCTCCTGTGGTGGTAAACCCGGACATGGTTTCGAAAAAGGCATTGGTTATCGTATCAATGCTTCCGCTGAAATAAAAAGGAAGCATGCCGAAAGAGGTAAAAAACACCCATGAAAGAGTGACTACACAATATCCGTCTCTCCGGCTCATCTTATTCTCCGCTCCCCGTCCGTAGAGCAGTAACAATCCGCCTACCACAGCATTGATGACACAGGTATAAAGAAAGTATTTATAATCACTTTCCCCGTAACCGGCCGACACTCCGGCACAAAGTAAAAACATCCCCAATTCGATGAATAGCAACATACCCAGCACACGCCCTATCATCTTCCGGTTGATCATGCTATTATTCTTACTCCGAATATACAGACTGTTATCTGAAATGTACTCTTCCATAACTCATGAATTATCTTGTATGCTCCCCTCATAGCCAAGAGTATGCCAAAATGAAAAGGATGCTGATAATTCACTTATAATCAATGCAATATTTTTTTCATTATGAAAAAGTAATCTCTAAATACCCTACCAAAATGAAAGGGTGATTTTCAAAATAGAAAAAAGTAGAAGGTGTATTTTAACAGAATACGCCTGTATTTCTGCATAATCTTCGCTATCTTTGTCACTTCAAAGTGTAAAAAGAAAGAGATGACAGCATCACACATTGAACGTGAAAAGAAAACAGTAGAATTGATGATCCGCCTCTATTGCCGGAAAAAAGAAAAAAATACAGTTCTTTGTGCCGACTGTGAAGAGTTGCTTCGCTATGCCCATGCCCGTCTCGACCATTGTCCGTTTGGAGAGAAAAAGGGTGCGTGCAAGGAATGCACCGTACATTGCTACAAGCCTGCCATGCGCGAACGAATGCGGCAAGTGATGCGTTTCTCCGGACCGAGGATGTTGCTTTATGCACCCTGGCAGGCCATACGACATTTATTGAACCTATAACTTACTAAAAAAAATCAGTAATGAAAAAAGCCATTATCATTGGCGCTACCTCCGGCATCGGACAAGAAGTTGCAAAATGTCTGTTACTGGATGGATGGCAAATCGGAGTAGCCGGCAGACGGCAATCCGCTCTCGAAAACCTGCAACGGGCAGCACCGGATCAGATTCAGATTCAAGCGTTGGACGTAACACAGGAAGATGCAGGCGAGAAATTGAATATGCTCATCGACAAGGTGGGCGGCATGGATTTGTTTCTTCTTAGTTCGGGCATCGGTTTCCAAAATACGGAGCTAAATATGGAGGTGGAACTGAACACGGCATACACCAATGTTGAGGGATTTATCCGCATGGTAGATACCGCTTTCATCTATTTCAGGAAAAACGGAGGCGGGCACCTGGCAGTCATCAGCTCCATCGCGGGAACGAAAGGGCTTGGGGTGGCTCCTGCCTACTCTGCCACCAAACGTTTCCAGAACACTTACATAGATGCTCTCGAACAACTTTCATATTTACAAAAACTAAATATCCGTTTTACCGATATCCGTCCCGGATTTGTTGCCACCGATTTGCTGAATGACGGAAAACATTATCCGATGTTGATGGACGCAGCCAAAGTGGGACGCCACATTGCCTGGTCACTGGAGCGGAAACAACGGATAGTGGTGATCGACTGGCGCTACCGGATACTGGTCTTTTTCTGGAAAATGATTCCCCGCTGGATGTGGAAACGATTGCCTGTAACATAAACTTATAATCTAACTAAAAAATGGAACAAAAATTTTGTCAAAGTTGCGGTATGCCGATAGACGACTCAACTTTTGGAAAAGAAGCAAATGGTAGCAAGAACGAAGATTATTGCCACTATTGCTATGCGGACGGACATTTCACGAAAGAGTGCACCATGGACGAGATGATCGAACATAATCTAAATTTTCTTAACGAGTTCAATAAAGATTCGAAAGTAAAATACACGGTGGAGGAAGCACGGAAAGCGATGAAAGAGTACTTTCCACAGTTGAAGAGGTGGAAACAGTAATTGAGAAATAAAAAGAGCTTTCAGGCATGAATACATATTCAGACCTGAAAGCTTATCTACTTATTTTCTTTTATAAAATCCGTAAAGTTCGACCAGTCTTCTACACGAAACGCACGGAGATCACGAACTGACGCCTGAAACCAAGGAATACGTTTCAATGCATCAATTGCACGAAAAAGATTTGCCATATCAGTTTTCTCTGTTAGATATACACTACCCTGCGTATTATAAAACTCATACTGACGCAACACTTTATTTATTTCAAAATAGGCATTGTTATAAGGCTCTCCATAATTGGCACGTAGGTCTGTAATGACCATATCAAAGGCTATTGCATACATACATTATCCTCATTTACAGGAATAAAATATTTCTGCTCACCAAAGAAAATACGGTTAAATTTATCACGAATCGCTATAACTAAGCCTTTGAACGGATTATGTTCAATATCAATTACTGTACCCTCTATCCATTCATCGAGTCCCGTTAACCTAGGATCCACTTTTACCTTTTCACCTTCTTTTATCATAACACTATTTTTCTTCATTGATTTCCAATTACAAAGATAATATTATTTCCTTTTCCGACGAATCAAAAGCGAGTATTTAACCATTTATTTCCGGGTGTCTTTCCAACCACTTCACTGCATAAGAGCATGTTGCTTTCGGCTTCATCCCGTTAGCTAATGCATAGGCGTAAGCAGCTTTCACCAAAGCAGCGGCAATCCCCCGCCCTTCAATGGGTTGTGGCACAATTGTGTGGATAATATCAAGAGAATCACCTATCAGGCGATATTGTACAAAGGCGGTGCGACCGTCTACTTCTGTCTTGAACAATTTTTGTTCGGGTTGATGAATAATTTCGTAATCCATAATTTCTGTTGTTTTAAAATTGTCTCATTGTTCGTCAGGCACTCCGGCAAAATAATCTTAGGTTATCAGGCACAGATTGCGATCAGAATTGCTCGATCCACTTCAACTGGCTCGTATCGTATCCACGACGTTCGGCAGCAGTGACGAGTTTCTTCTTGATTTCTTCCGGCAGTTGGGGTGTACGGCTTAGTATCCAGAGATATTTATCGGTACTGCTGCCTACCAGGGCATAGTTGTAATTCTCTTCATCCAGCTCCAAGACGTAATAGTCAGAATAGAAGCTAAGGAAGAAAGACACTTTCAGTTTACCCGGCTGTGCGGGATCGGGTATCTTGGCGTGTCCGTTGGCAGTCTTGCAGATGTCGTAAGGAGAATTACGTTTGCATCCCCGGTTCTCTACACGAATCATGCCGTCGGGACGAAGCGTGTAAGTAGCCGTGACGTCTACAAGTCCATGTTCAAAACGGTTCTCATAACGGGCTATTTCATACCAGAGTCCCATATACCGGTGCAAGTCGAGAGAGGTAACCGTACTGTGATCCGTACCTCTGAAAAGACGTTCGACATTGGAAATGGAGAAATGAAATCCCGCTTCCGTCAGACGCGTAGGGCGGACTCTCTGACCGGCAGTCAGAAAAGAGGCAGCTTCACCATATAAGATTCGGAAAACTTTTTGAGGAACCACAATCGTTGTCCATGCCTGATAAGCCTTTCCCATCGCATGGGTAAAAGCATTTTGCGAGATCTGTTGCGGGGCAACCAAGTTATATACACCACGTGTTTCTTCGTGAGTGATAAAGAATTCCATTGCACGACAAAGGTCGTGTATCGATATCCATGGAAAAGCTTGCGTACCGGGACCGATGGCGGTGGCTATCTTTGTGGCCTGTAAAGGACGAAGCATCTGCTGCATCGCTCCCCCATCCGGAGAAAGCACTACGCCGAAGCGTGTAATAACGAGCCTGGTAGGTTCGGGACAGTGTCTCGCTTCCTTTTCCCACGCATAGCAAAGATCGGACAGAAAGCCTTCTCCACGGGTACGGGTATATTCGTCCACCTCCGCTTCCGAAGGATAATAGCCTACGGCGGAAGCCGAAATCATCAGTTTCGGTTTCGTCTTGACTGCGTTCAAAGCGCGGATAATACGATTGGTTACGACAATACGACTATTGAAAAGCTCCTGTTTATATTCCGGTGTCCAACGCTTATTGATAGGTGCACCTGCCAGATTGATGACAACATCGCAATGGGTCAATGTCTGAATCAAATAACCGGACATACCTTCGCGAAACATCGACCTTCCCAGAGGAATGATCCGGTGTCCGCCCTTTTCTGTGAGATAATTAGAAAGATGTTTACCGATATATCCGGTAGCTCCGGTCATTGCTATATTCATCTTGATTCATTGTTTATTTAACTCTATTAGAAAAACGTATAAAATGCAAGAAAAGTTCTTTGAAAAAGGCAAAATGAGGTTATCTTTGCAAGGTAGACTTAAACATTGAAGCATCCAAAAAGGTTATAAAATGAAAAGACGAATGAAAATCAACTATATTCTTACACTTATATTAGTATTTTGCATCGGTGCTTCCATCCCTGTATTGACAGGCAGCAGCCAAGTGAACGAACAACATTCCGCTAAATCGGAAGTGCCGTATTGCGTTACTCCGCCTACCGTTCCCACACAAGTCACCTTCGACGGGGAAACGATTGATCTCCGGCGCTACGACCGCCGCGAACGGATGGACCGCGAGATGATGGCCTTCACCTATATGCATTCCACCACCATGCTATTGATAAAGCGTGCCAACCGTTACTTCCCCATCGTGGAACCGATACTGAAAGCAAACGGCATTCCTGATGACTTCAAATACCTGATGGTCATCGAAAGCAACCTGAACAACATTGCACGCTCTCCGGCAGGAGCAGCGGGTCTGTGGCAATTTATGCCTGCCACCGGACGGGAATTCGGGCTGGAAGTGAACGATAACGTAGACGAGCGTTACCATATTGAAAAAGCAACCGTTGCCGCCTGCAAATACTTCAAACAAGCGTATGCCAAATATGGCGACTGGATGGCTGTCTCCGCTGCCTATAACGCCGGACAGGGACGTATCTCCTCCCAACTCGAAAAGCAGTTGGCAAATCATGCCATGGACTTATGGCTGGTAGAGGAAACTTCCCGCTATATGTTCCGCCTGCTGGCAGCCAAAGAGATATTCAATAACCCGCAACGTTACGGATTCCTCTTGAAACGGGAACATCTGTATCCGCCTATTCCTTATAAAGAGGTAACCGTCAACACTTCTATCGACGATCTGAACGACTACGCAAAGTCACAGGGAATCACCTATGCCCAACTCCGTGATGCCAATCCCTGGCTGCGCGACACTTCATTGAAAAACAAGACCGGAAAGACATACATTCTCTATATTCCTACACAAGAGGGAATGTATTACAACCCGCAAAAAACCGTTGCCTATAATAAACAGTGGGTCATCGACTAAAAAGGCTTTTTCTTTAATTCCGGCCAAACACTATTGATATGAAACTGAAAGAAAGAATCCATCTTTTTTTGCATGACGAGAAACTGAAACGAAAGTTGTACGTCATCATCTTCGAATCGGACACCCCTGCCGGGAAATTGTTCGACGTGATTCTTATCGGCTGTATTCTGGTCAGCGTATTGCTCGTTATCATCGAAAGCCTGAAAGGACTTCCCACCTATCTGACGACTCCGTTCGTCATTATGGAGTTCCTTTTCACCGGCTTTTTTACTTTCGAATATCTGACGAGGATTTACTGTTCACCCCGTCCCCGGAAATACATATTCAGCTTTTTCGGTATCGTAGACCTATTGGCCACGCTGCCTCTTTACATCGGTCTGCTTTTTCCGGGCGCCCGCTATCTACTCATCATCCGCGCCTTCCGCCTGATACGTGTGTTCCGCGTCTT
The DNA here is from genome assembly GCF_015558905.1 of Bacteroides sp. D55t1_190419_B8. NCBI lineage: Bacteria > Pseudomonadati > Bacteroidota > Bacteroidia > Bacteroidales > Bacteroidaceae > Bacteroides > Bacteroides sp. D55t1_190419_B8. Next base: position 62,292 of record NZ_JADMOU010000006.1, on the reverse strand, counting down.
CAAGCTTTTCAACTTTCTGAATGAGGGGGAACGGCTGCTCACTGCCTTGCGTGAAAGTAGTAAGAAGATTGCAGTGTTCTTCTTGTTTGTCGTCATTCTGGTGACTTCCATCGGAACGCTAATGTATATGATTGAAGGAACGCAACCCAACTCCCAGTTCAACAATATCCCGAACAGCATCTATTGGGCTATCGTCACCATGACTACCGTAGGTTATGGAGATATTACTCCCGCCACCGGCCTCGGAAAATTCCTTTCCGCCTGTGTCATGCTGATCGGTTACACGATTATCGCCGTACCCACAGGTATCGTATCTGCCTCCATGATGAAAGAGTATAAACGCAGGAGAGACAAAGAATGTCCCAACTGCCATCGCTCCGGACACGAAGATAATGCAGAGTTTTGCAAATATTGCGGCCACAGCCTGGACCCATCCGAAACCAAAGCGGAAGAGAAATAAGTCCTCTATGATCTACGCCGGACGAAATGCTCGAATAAGACAATGAAAACGCATCCCACAGCATAGCAGGCAATATCTCCCCAATCGAACGTAGAACCCAGCACAATTCGGGCTACACGGTTCGTAACGCCCAATGTTTCCACCAGTTGGAAGTATTGCAACACTTCTACGAAACAGGCAAAAAGAAAGACATAAAACGGCATCCGCGGAATCCCCGTCGGTAGAAAGATACGTACAAAGCTATATACCAGCACTACAACCAGCATATCTCCGACATAGGGACGTATGAAACGGTCGCGCACATACAAAGCTATCAACACCTCAATACAGAAGATCACCAGAAAGCTGATTATATAAAAAAATCTTTTCTTCATTATTTGCTCGGTCGCGGGATTAAACATTTATTTGAATCTGCGAATATACGATAAAATGAATTGGATACGTTCAAATATTGCTAAATGATTGATACAAAAAGGGGAAATAATTGTATATTTATAGTCCTAAGCATTTTTCCACAAACAATAAAAAACAGAAAGGAGATTGAACACATGATGTTGAATATGGATTTTGTAATCCGTTTATTGGTTGCCGGAATACTGGGAGCCATCATCGGACTGGATCGTGAATACCGTGCCAAAGAAGCCGGATACCGCACTCATTTTCTCGTGTCGCTAGGTAGTGCTTTGATTATGATCGTTTCCCAATACGGATTTCAAGAAATTATAAAAGAAAGTAGTGTCACACTTGATCCCAGTCGGGTGGCGGCACAGGTTGTCAGCGGTATCGGGTTTATCGGTGCAGGAACCATCATCTTTCAAAAACAGATTGTACGCGGACTGACTACCGCCGCAGGGATCTGGGCAACAGCAGGTATCGGCCTGGCGGTAGGTGCAGGAATGTACACCATCAGCATTGCCGCCACGATATTGACCCTCGTCGGACTGGAACTACTTAGCTATCTATTTAAAAGCATCGGAATGAAAAGCTCAATGGTTTCTTTCTCAACTCCCAACAAAGACATACTGAAACAGATAGCGGACAGATTCAACTCTAAAGACTACCTGATAGTCTCTTACGAGATGGAAACGCTACACACGGGCGAAGCAGAATCTTATCAGGTTACCATGGTTATCAAGTCGAAACGAAATAATGATGAAGGGCATCTGCTTTCGCTGATACAGGAATTTCCGGATGTAACGGTGCAGCGAATTGAATAGTCAGACTTTCGCTCCTCTCCCAAAATGGAAATCTACTTCTGCTTTTCCGTCAGATACTTCCAATAACGTACAGGCATATCCTGCCTGTGCTTTCTCGGATTCATGCGTTCTTTGATACAAATGGCCTTGAAATATGTCTTCCAAAGTTGTTGGAAAAGCTTCTCATCCTTGTCCATCAGGCTTTCGTCCAGCATCCCCGTAATCAAATGGGATTCACGGCTGTCATCATCAAACGAGATAGTCGTCACCTCCTGCAAATCATAATAAAATCCGTAACGGCGTTTCATGTCGTAAATAATCCACTTCTGATCGGCAAAACGATCTTTGAAATGGTGAACGGTCAGCGGGAGCGCATTATACTGCGGTTCGAAAGCGGCAAAGAATGTACCGTCGGCAGCTTTCTGAAAACGGACAAACTGCATCAAGTGCACACGTTCGCCATCCACTTTTTTCCATATTTGCGCTAATTGCAAAACATCCGGATCACCAAAGTTGGTTTCAATAGAGCGGGGTGCATCAATTGCTTTACGGATATATCGAAAAATAAGTATTCCTATTTCCGGAAGTTCCGACAGCCAACTTTGCGTGAGGCAACCCAAAGCAGAAGAGGAAACTTTCTTCTGCAATCCCCGCCACACACGCCCGGCCTTTTCTTCATCGGTCACTACCGTATGCAGCTCATCACAAAATAAAGGCAAAGCATCTCCTTCCGACAGCAAAGCATCGGGAAAGGTCTTGCGGAAATAGGCGTCAAATACGGCCGTCAGCAGCCCATCAAAGGTTTTATCATAAATATAAACACTAAACATATTTACTATTAGACAATTCACAATTTACTATTTAAGTTACTATTAGACGATCTACGCTTGGTATCACTTTTGAAATCATTAACGTCCGATGCATACATGATATTTTACAATGCTAACTTAAATAGTAAATAGTAAATCGTCTAATAGTAAATTATTCTTATTCGCCAAAATCAAGCAACAACTGCCGTTCATCCACTTTCTTTTTCGGTTTCGGCAACAACAGACTGCGTACCCGTTGCGGAGAAAGTTCGTTCACCGTCTGCATCTGGAGAGGCAGTTCTTTGCAAGTGATGAAATATTGCGCTTTCTTCATTACTACTCCTATCTTCTTCAGTTCATAAAATCCCAGCCGCGAAAAACGACGGGAAGCAACAATTAGTTTCGCCGACTTCACCCCTACTCCCGGCACACGGAGCAACATTTCGTAGTCCGCCTTATTGATGTCGACAGGGAACTGTTCGGGATGGCGCAAAGCCCACGAGAGTTTCGGGTCTATCTCGAGATCGAGATCCGGATAGGAATCATCCACAATCTCATCTACCTTGAATTGATAAAAACGCAATAACCAGTCAGCCTGATAGAGGCGGTTTTCACGTACTAAAGGCGGCTGTTTCAATGCCGGAAGGCGCTTATCATACGTATTCACAGAGACGTAGCCCGAGTAATAGACACGTTTCATGGTAGGGCGCCCGTAAAGTGCCGACGAAAGAAAAAGAATATCTTTATCTGATTCGGAGGTAGCTCCCACAATCACTTGGGTACTTTGTCCTGCAGGTGCGAAACGGGGTGCGTGGCGAAACTTCTGCCGTTCTTCTTTGCTCTCCAACACGCCTTGTTGAATGTATTTCATCGGAGCAAATACGCTTTTGTGATCCTTCTCCGGCGCCAGAAGTTTCAGGTTTTCTTCTTTGGGAATTTCGACGTTGACACTAAGGCGATCGGCATACAACCCGGCTTCATTCACCAATTCGCGACTGGCTCCGGGAATACTCTTGAGATGGATATAACCGTTAAAACGGTACACTTGCCGCAAATCTTTGGCTACACGCACAAGTCTCTCCATGGTATAGTCCGGATTACGGACCACTCCGGAACTAAGAAACAACCCTTCGATATAATTACGACGGTAGAATTCCATCGTCAGCTCCACCAACTCCGAAACGGAAAAAGTAGCGCGGGGAAGATCGTTGCTACGGCGGTTGACGCAATAGGCACAATCGTAAATGCAATAATTGGTAAGCATGATTTTCAATAGCGAGATACACCGTCCGTCCTCGGCAAAACTATGGCATATCCCCCATCCTCCCACAGTGTTTCCCAGCGTTCCCGGCTTATTGGAACGCACCGTACCACTGGAAGAACAGGAAACATCGTATTTGGCAGATTCTGCAAGTATCTTCAGTTTAGCTAAGACGTTTTCGTTCATCATTCCCAATCTTGATTCTTTTCGCAAATATACGATTTAATTTGAGATAGATATTCAATATGAATCAATACTATATTAAAACCTTATCAGTCGTTTCTTCACGAGTCATGCAATGAATTGCTACATACAAAGATCCCCCTTTCTACTTAAACAATTGTCACTATCTGTACTAAAACAATTAAAACTCATTCCACATTAAACCCAAAAGAGGGCATATCGCTTCACGATATGCCCTCTCTTTTTTCTGATATCTTAGTAGTCTTCTAACTATTATTTCTTAGAAGCTTCCAAAGATGCTTTACGGAATTCTTTCATTGCTTTTTCGATTTCCAAAGAAGCCTTACGAGCACGAGTTCCTGCTGCTTTGTTACCGTTTTCGATCTGTGCGTTAGCATCTTTTGAGAAGTCAGCATAAAGAGCTGCTACCTTTTCTACCAATTCTTTCATAATCCTTTTATTTTTTTCGTTAATAATGTGCCGCAAAAATACACTGTTTCCCGAAATAAAAGCATAAAATCAATATTTTTTTTGAAATAATCTTCGAAAAATATCTAAAAAAAGGACTTTTTATCAATTTTACCTACCTTTGTAGCCATGAAACCGCTTACTGATACCGATTATATACATGCACTGATTGCTGAAGGAGAGCACCAGCAACAGGATTTTAAATTCGAAATTTCCGACGCACGCAAAATTGCCAAAACACTTTCGGCTTTTGCCAACACGGACGGAGGACGATTACTTATTGGCGTTAAAGACAATGGTAAAATTGCAGGAGTACGCTCCGAAGAAGAAAAATATATGATTGAAGCCGCAGCACAACTTTATTGCGTGCCGGAAGTGGAATATTCTCTGCAAACATACATTGTGGAAGGACGGCAAGTGTTAGTGGCAACCATCGAAGAGACTCCACATAAACCGGTTTATGCCAAGGACGAAGCCGGAAAGCCCCTAGCCTATCTCCGCATCAAGGACGAAAATATTCTGGCAACTCCCATACATCTCCGCATATGGCAACAGAGCGATAGTCCCCGTGGAGAACTCATCCGCTACACCGAACGTGAACAGCTCCTGCTCGACCAACTGGAACACGGAACTTTACTCTCACTCAACCGTTACTGTCGCCAAACCGGACTTTCACGACGTGCCGCTGAACATCTGCTCGCCAAATTTGTTCGTTATGATATTGTGGAACCTGTATTCGAAAATCATAAATTCTACTTCCGAATAAAAGACGAATAACCACAAACAACCCCAATACTTTATACTTAATACTTAACTATGACTTTTATCAACGAGATTAACGACATACTTTGGACGTATATTCTAATTATCATGTTATTAGGATGTGCAGTCTGGTTCAGCATACGGACACGTTTTGTGCAATTTCGTATGATCCGGGAAATGATCGTGCTGTTAAGCGAATCCGCCGACAAAGGAAAACAGGGAGAGAAACATGTATCTTCTTTTCAGGCATTCGCTATTTCCATCGCCAGTCGCGTGGGTACGGGGAATCTTGCGGGAGTGGCTACTGCCATTGCCATCGGAGGTCCCGGAGCTATTTTCTGGATGTGGGTCATCGCACTGTTAGGGGCTTCGAGTGCTTTCATTGAGTCTACTTTGGGACAATTATACAAAATACGTGGAAAGGATTCATTCATTGGAGGACCTGCTTATTATATGAAAAAAGGGTTGAAACAACCGTGGATGGGAATGCTTTTTGCCGTATTAATAAGCATTACTTTCGGGTTTGCTTTCAATTCTGTACAGAGTAATACGATCTGTGCCGCCGCAGAGCATGCCTTTGGATTCAATCATATTATATTGGGAGGTGTGCTGACTTTGCTGACATTGCTTATCATCTTTGGAGGTATTCAACGCATTGCCCGCGTCAGTAGTATTATCGTGCCTGTTATGGCATTGGGATATGTAGGGCTGGCACTGGTTATTGTCGTACTCAATATCACTCATTTACCGGGTGTTATCGCACTGATTGTCAGCCATGCTTTCGGTTGGGAGCAGGCATTGGCAGGAGGAGTTGGTATGGCATTAATGCAAGGTATCAAGAGAGGACTTTTCAGTAATGAGGCCGGTATGGGTTCGGCTCCGAATGCGGCTGCTACGGCTCATGTCAGCCATCCCGTAAAACAAGGGTTGATACAGACTTTGGCGGTATTTACAGATACATTATTGATATGTACTTGTACGGCTTTTATCATCCTCTTTAGTGGTGCTCCTCTGGATGGTTCGGCTAATGGAGTGCAGCTGACTCAACAGGCGTTGACAAACGAAATCGGTTCTTCCGGCAGTATCTTCGTTGCCATTGCTCTTTTCTTTTTTGCTTTCAGCAGTATTCTGGGAAATTATTATTACGGTGAGGCTAATATCCGCTTTATCACTCACCGGAAGTGGGTACTTCATGGTTACAGGATATTGGTGGGTGGTATGGTGCTCTTCGGTTCACTTGCCACATTGGATATGGTATGGAGCCTGGCAGATGTCACGATGGCGTTAATGGCTATCTGCAATCTGATCGCTATCCTTTTCCTCGGAAAATATGCTATCCGTCTGTTAAATGATTACCGGGCGCAAAAGAAAGTTGGCATCCAAAGCCCTGTTTTTAAGAAAGAGACAATGCCGGACATCGAAAAGGACTTGGAATGTTGGTGAAAACCAACTGTTTTTGTACCTTTGCACGCAAATTGACAAATGGTAGTTATGTTATATACCTCCCACACGCTCAAATAGTAAATTGTAAATAATAAAATTGTAGAGATAACAATGGGCTTATTTGGTTTATTCAAGAAAAAATCCGATGAAACGAAAGTCGGCAATGTAGAAGATTTCATATCACTGACCCGGGTATATTTCCAGTCAGTTATCGCCACAAACCTCGGTATCACTAATATCCGCTTCTTGCCGGACGTAGCTAACTTCAAACGTTTGTTTAAAGTTCCTACTCAAAACGGTAAACTGGGATTGGCCGAAAAGTCTGCTGCACGCAAAATGCTGATGCAGGATTATGGGTTGAACGAGAACTTCTTTAAGGAAATCGACTCTTCCGTGAAACGGAACTGCCGCACTCAAAATGATATTCAATCTTATTTGTTCATGTATCAGGGATTTTCCAATGATCTGATGATGTTGATGGGAAATCTGATGCAGTGGAAGTTCCGTATGCCGTCGATCTTCAAGAAGGCTTTGTATGGTATGACACAGAAAACGGTACATGATGTTTGTACCAAGACCGTGTGGAAAGCTGATGATGTGCACAAAACAGCTGCGGCTGTCCGCCAATACAAAGAGCGTTTGGGATATTCGGAACAGTGGATGACGGATTATGTGTATAATATTGTTCTCCTTGCCAAGAAGGAACCAAAAAGGAAGAATGATGACACGGAAACGAAATAACAAGTCGCTTTAAATGTTAGAAAAGCGTAAAGATTAATAGGATAGAAAAAGCGGGGGTTTTATACCTCCGCTTTTTTTGTTATCTTTATGTACTTTTTTCTTTTGTCTTGATACAAAAGAAAAAGTACCAAAAAGAAAAAATCAAGGCCGCGCCTGCCCGGCTACTTGACGCCATGCAGACGAGGCCGAAGGGACCGTGCGGCGTGAATAATGTATGATAATAATTTTTAAATAGAGAGATTGCTTATGAAACAAAAGAAAATGCTTACACTTACTTTTTCACAGTTGAAACAAATCTATAATCAAGAAATTCCGGAGGTGGTGGAGATGGCTGATAAGAGCTCTTCTGTGGAAGAGTTCAAGGCTGGGATGCTGCGGTTTTTGGAAGCATGCGGGATAGAAAATGAGGCTGCGGAGGAGGCGAGGGAGCAAATTCGACTCTTACTCCATTATGATGGGCAGAATGTCCATGAACTGTCTACAGGACAGGATATGCCAGTACAGACTATCAGGCTACTTTATGAGTTTCTGACGGGGACGTTGGAAAATATGGAGATGCCGACGGATTTGTTTATTGAAATTTTCCAGATGTTTAAACGGTTAAAGGGAGAGGTTGTGCCTTTGCCATCGCCGCAACGTATCAAAAGTCGGAATGACCGGTGGGAAACGGGATTGGATGAAGAGGTATGTGAGATGCGTGATGAGAATAAGGAAAGGATGTTGCACTTGCTGATTCAGAAGATTGAGAACAGGAAATCGAAGCCTTCGGTGCGTTTTCATTTTGAGGAGGGAATGAGTTATGAAGAAAAGTACAGGTTGGTAAGTGAGTGGTGGAATGATTTCCGCTTTCATTTGGCGATGGCTGTGAAAAGTCCGAGTGAGTTGAATCGGTTCTTGGGAAATTCACTTTCTTCAGAGACTATGTATTTGCTTTATCGTGCCCGGAAGAAAGGAATGCCGTTTTTTGCGACTCCTTATTATTTATCATTACTTAATGTAACGGGATATGGGTATAATGACGAGGCTATCCGGAGTTATATTCTGTATTCTCCACGTTTGGTGGAGACGTATGGAAATATTCGTGCGTGGGAAAAGGAGGATATTGTAGAGGCCGGGAAGCCTAATGCTGCGGGATGGCTTTTGCCGGACGGACATAATATTCATCGTCGGTATCCGGAGGTAGCTATCCTCATTCCTGATACTATGGGACGGGCTTGCGGAGGACTTTGCGCTTCTTGTCAACGTATGTATGATTTCCAAAGCGAGCGGTTGAATTTCGAGTTTGAGTCTTTACGTCCGAAAGAGTCATGGGATCGTAAGTTGCGCCGGTTGATGACTTATTTTGAAGAGGATACGCAGTTGCGGGATATTCTGATTACAGGGGGCGATGCGCTGATGAGTCAGAATAAAACACTTCAGAACATTCTGGATGCGGTGTACCGGATGGCGGCACGCAAACAAAGGGCGAATCTTGAACGTAAGGATGGAGAGAAATATGCGGAATTGCAACGGGTACGGTTGGGGTCACGCCTGTTGGCTTACTTGCCGATGCGTATCAACGACGGACTGATTGATATTCTGCGAGAATTCAAGGAGAAAGCATCGGCCATCGGTGTGAAACAGTTTATTATTCAGACTCATTTCCAGACACCGCTGGAGGTTACTCCTGAAGCTAAAGAAGCGATTCGGAAGATTCTTTCTGCAGGATGGATTATTACAAACCAACTGGTATATACAGTAGCTGCTTCACGTCGAGGGCATACGACCCGGCTTCGCCAGGTGCTCAATTCATTGGGGGTGGTGTGTTATTACACTTTCTCGGTAAAGGGATTCAATGAGAATTATGCGGTATTTGCACCCAACAGTCGTTCGATGCAGGAACAACAGGAGGAAAAGATTTATGGCTGGATGACACAGGAACAGGAAGAGGAATTATATAAGATATTAGAAACGAAAGTTGGAGCGGAAAAGGAGCCCAAAGAAGATGTTGCCAAGCAATTAAGACGCTTCATGAGAAAACATCATTTGCCTTTCCTTGCTACAGATCGCAGTGTACTGAATTTACCGGCTATCGGTAAGAGCATGACTTTCCAGTTGGTGGGACTAACAGAAGAAGGAAAACGAATTCTACGCTTCGAACATGACGGCACTCGTCATCATAGCCCGATTATCGATCAGATGGGGCAGATTTATATCGTAGAGAATAAATCGCTAGCTGCTTACCTGCGCCAGTTAGCCAAGATGGGAGAAGATCCGGAAGACTATGCTTCTATCTGGAATTATACGAAAGGAGAAACCGAACCTCGTTTCAGCCTTTACGAGTATCCTGATTTCCCCTTCCGCACAACAGATAGAATGAGTAATTTAAGTATTAAGGAATAAGAAATAAGTATTAAGTATTAATCGACAAATATCAAGCGTAAACCAGCTGCTTCGGTGGTAATACTTAATACCTAATACTTAATACTTATTTTTCATTCTTTTACCCGTATTACTATATTTGCAATAATTGCAGTTAAGCCTCCGGTGGTGATTCCTGAAGAGAAGATACTTCGAATTGCTTCCGGAGCTTGTTGTAATACATCCGGCATTAATTCTACACCCAAGCCTAAAGAAAGGCTGACTGCTAATACTAAAGTCTCTTTACGTCCTATTTCTTGTGAGGAGACAATACGGATTCCTGCAGCGGCTACTGTACCGAACATCAATAAAGTGGCACCGCCTAATACAGGATCGGGCATTAAAGAAAATACGGCACCGACGATGGGGAATAAACCTAAAAGAACGAGCATTGCTGCAATATAATAGCCGACATAGCGGCTGGCTACTCCGGTCAGTTGAATAATACCGTTGTTTTGTGCAAAGATGGAGTTTGGAAAAGAGTTGAATACACCGGCGAGAAAGGAGTTGAATCCATCCGCCATTACTCCACCGGAAACTCGTTTCAAATAGGAATCTCCTTCAATGGGAAGTCCGGAAATCATAGAGTTGGCAGTTACATCACCTGTTGCTTCGATGGCTGTGATTAGATAAACCAAGCCAATGGCTATGAAAGAAGATACATTGAAATCAACACCGTATTTGAAAGGTTGGGGAATATTAAAGCTCATCAGCATTTCCATATTTAACGAACTCATATCCACTTTTCCTAAGACAAATGCCAAGGCATAACCAAGACAAAGTCCGAGCACAATGGAACTCATACGCAGGTATTTATTCCGGCAACGGTTAAAAAACAAGACGCTAAGCAGCACCAGTGCTGCAATGGACAGATTTTCCCAAGTAGCAAATGTACCGTTATCCATAGCCGCATATCCGCCTCCGCAAGATACAATACCGACCTTTATCAGGCTTAATCCGATCAATAGTACAACAATACCGGATACCAACGGAGTAATGATATTGCGCAGATACTTGAATGTGCGGCTGACAATCATCTCGATAGGTGCGGCAGCCATACAGGAACCGAATATCAAGGGCAAACCACCCACCAATCCGGTGGCGATGATAGGGCCGATAAAAGAAAAACTGGTTCCCTGAATGCAGAGTAACTTTGCTCCTATCGCACCCAAACGACGGCATTGTATGAAAGTAGATACTCCCGAAGCAAAAAGAGACATGGAAACCAGAAAGCTTGTCTTTTCCACATCCAGTTTCAGGGCACTCGCGATGATTAGCGGGGGTGTAATAATTGCTACAAAAATAGCCAAGAGATGTTGTAAAGCCGCAAACAGGGCGTCTTTAAAGGGGGGACGGTCTTCTACGCCGTAGATTAAATCAGTTTTCATTTAACAGGTTGTTCTATATATTTTTAACTTCCGCAGAGGGATAGACAGAGATTCTTCCGGAATTTGGATTTTCTTAGTTCAGTGTCCATTTGAGGGCGAGTGTCGGGATAACATAAAAGCCATCACGACCGCCAAAGTTATTACTCAATTCGACTTCGGAGCCAACACTAAGATTGAATTTTTTATTTACTCCTTTGATTTTGTTCAGGTTCACCCAGAATTGTGGTTCGGAGAGGAAGATAGTCTTTCCGTAGTTGGTTTCTTCACGCCACCAGTCGGCAAAGCCGGAGAAAGTGAGCAGATTGCGGCAGAAATTCACGTACCACGTACCTGTCAGCTGGAAGTTGTTGGGTGATTGGTGTTTCTGAATATACTTATACATAGCAGTCAGCGTGAAGCCTTTGGAAAAGGAAGCATTATTAAAAGTGTAGGTAGCTCCTGCCAGATAAGCATTTTTATAAGACATGCCTTTCGATAATCCACCGTTATATTCAAGATGTGCAGAAAAAGGACCTTTCCAGAATTTCAGTTCACGCGCTATTTCCCAATAAGCGGAAGCGACACCTTCGGAAGTGTAATCCATATCGACAAAGAAATAAGTGCTTCCCCAAGTATCAGGCTGAAACTTCTCCACTGTGGAGGTGAGCAGCGGGCGACCTTGCAAATCTTTATCGTACAAAGAACGTCCGAAATCATAATGTAGCTGAATGTTTTGCGCCTGCAATCCCGGTACGGCAGAGAGCAACATACAGAGGAAAAGAGCAGAGATAATTTGTTTCATAAGTAAATGTGTTTAAATGAAGATGCAAAAATAGTTAAAGCTACACATATAAACACATTACTTCTGTCTTTTTTTATTCCAGGTTATTATTTCCCGTATCCCACCAGAGTCTTGTACCTCCATGGTCATCTCCGCCTAAAGCCTCGACAAGAGCAGAATATTGCTCCGAGTCTTCTGTCTGCAATGTACCTGGGAAATTAAGACGGCGCACCATGATCTCCGTGTCGATGCATCCGCTCCTACTATGATTGAATCGAACGGGAAATAAACGGGGATATCCCGTCCGTCTTTGTTCGGTCCAGGCTTCGCAACCTTCCGGGAACATGGCAATCCATTTCTGCGTGATAATCTTCTCCAGTTTGGTCTCCTTATCATCCTGCGGATTCCATTTGGGAGTGACTTTACAACGGGCCTCTATATTATTTTCTTCATCATAAGTGTCTATAAAGTCGGAAGCTGTCAGCTCACTTTTCAGGTAATCCTCCACCCCATAAATTCCCCATTGATGAAAAGAGGTAGTTACACCGTTCCGGTAACAAGCTTCTTCATCTTCATCCGTCCATCCGCGCAAAGCAGCTTCGGCACGCAGAAACCAGACTTCCGAAGCAGTCATCAGAGGTGTATCGGTATCCTGCTTGACAAACAGCTTTGACAATCCCGAATAATGACTATGAGCAAAGCAGGTTCCCTGGCGAATTCCACGATACTGTCCTTTAAGAGCCTCATCCGTACAGGGTTCAAAATAAATTTCCAAACGGGGATCGTTATATCCGGTCAAAATTGATTCCATGTTAGCACTCATGTAAGTTTCATTCCACACACGGTTAAGTTCTCCCAATGGATTGGTATACCCGGATTTGGTAGAAACAAACACTCCTCCTGTTTCCGCTTCAAAGAAGCCGTAACCATTTTCCTTTATTTTCTGTATTTCAGAACGCGCCTTATCAGGAGCAACAGAAGCAAGGCGCATTGCCAGACGCAGACGCAGGGAATTGGCAAACTTTACCCAGGAAGGATATTTCCCGTCCAACAAAATATCAAAACGTGCAAATCCATTGGATTCCGGTTTCTCATCTATATAGTTGGTGAGAGCAACTACAGCAGAATCGAGTTCATTGAAAAACTCATAATAGACATCCTCTTGTTTATCCGGACGGTAATGTTTTTCGGCATTAGCAAAATTTTTATAAATGATAGGACCATAATAATCCGTCACACGGTGCATCGCTTCCACCTTTAATATTTTCGTTATCCCGAACAGAGCAGGATGTGTATTCCGGGTAGCATTCTCCGACTGATATATCTGTGGGAAAATATAAGAATACATGTGTGTCCACATGGCGCTATTCCAGCCGTCCTGCATATTATAATCGGAGTTATGCGAGCCCCCGTTCAGCGGTTTGCCGTCATGCATATACCCACTGAACATATCCGCGTTCAGATTCTGTATCAGCTGGAAAGGCCAGTTCTTTCCTTTTCCGTAGTCGTAATTAAAATAAATACCTTGCTGAATAATTCCCAAACGGATTCCATAGCCATTGTCATCAATAATCAAGTCATCATCCGTGATACCGGACAAATCGGTATTGTAATCACGGAAGTTACCGGTACAAGCTACGGAAAACAGCAATAACCCCAACAAATATAGATATACAGATTTTCTCTTCATTTCTCTCTCTTACCTTTAAAATTCACATTTCAGAGTAAAGCCCAGACTACGGGTCGTAGGCATTCCGAACACTTCAATTCCTTGATTATCATTTCCGGTAGAAAGTACCAGATCCGGATCAAAAGGAGCTTCCTTATACAAGAAACATAGATTGCGGGCTACAAACGAAAGCTGAACATCTTTCAGCACCTTCGTTTTCTGTATCCACTTCTTGGAGAAATTATAGCTCAAAGATACTTCACGCAACCGCAAGTTGGTAGCATCATACATATAATACTCCGTCACCCCGGCACGCCCGCCTACTATTTTATAGAATCCTTTCACATCGTCTATACGCTGACCGTCGAGCATTACATATCCCCTGTCACGCGCATCAGCCGTTATTTCAGATACTCCATAAAGATCCATTTCCGCCTGCGTCTGCGAAAGGACTTTACCTCCGTAACGCCAATCAAGCAGAAAATAAAGGGTGAAACCTTTGTAAGAGAACGTATGATCCCATCCCATCATAAAGACAGGGTTGGCATTTCCCACTTTCACCGTATTCCCATCGCCCTCCACTAATGGAAGTCCTTTATTATCACCCTCTGTTTCGTAGACAATATTGCCTGCATCATCACGCACAAAGGCCTTACCATAAATATCACCGATAGAACCGCCTTTAATAAGTTTCATAGCATAACTGGAAGAAAAGCTCGTAGGTCCGTAGACTAATTCTTTCAGCTCATCGTGCAATTTCACTATCTTATTTTTGTTGGTAGAGAAGTTTACGGAAGTTTTCCAAGTAAAACTAGGAGTTAATATGGGAGTCCCATTCAACGTCACTTCCCATCCCCGATTCTGAATATTTCCTGCATTTACATATCGATAAGCATACTTATCCCCTGCAAGTGCAGGCAGTTTGAAAAACTGATTGTAAGTATTGGTACGATAATAAGTCAGATTAATACCCAAACGGTGTTGGAAGAATCTCCATTCTGTTCCAAATTCCATTGCATGAGTCATTTCCGGCTCCATTTCTTTGAAAGGTGCGGCATCATTCGCCTGTATCTCGCCACCGGCATTAATCTGCGAAGAGGGATTAGTGATATGCGGAGGAATATCATTTCCTACTTTACTGTAAGCGCCACGCAATTTAGCGAAAGAAACCCATTCGGGTAACTTCACCCATTTATCAAGTAGTATGGAGAGCCCTACAGAAGGATAAGCAAATCCGGTTTTTTCATGGCTGGTATAAGACAAGGTTGACGCCCAGTCATTACGGGCCGTCAAATCAAGGAACAATTTCTCCTTATAACCGATCTGTGCCGTACCGAATATAGATTGCAACTGACGATGCTCATCTATTTTCTGGTCAATACTGGCAGAACTGTTCATAACGATATTGGCAATATTAAACACATTAGCAAATTTCAAAGAAGCATTCTTCGAATCATAACGGGTAGAATTTCTGATTCGGTCATTTATACTACCACCAATCGCCGCATCCAGTGTAAAATCCCCCCAGGTTTTCTTCACCATCGCCATGACATCACCATACATCTGCGTTTCCTGATAATCCATCTCAACATATCGTCCGTTCGCTCCACACAGAGCGGTGGCGGTAGACGCATAGAATTTTTGGCGCAACTTATCCGCCCAGTAATCCATGTTGCCACGGGCTTGAATCGTCAGCCAGTCATTAACTTTAAAGTTTGCTGAAAGAGAAAGGATAACGCGCGTACGTGTTTCTTTACTTTGTATACGGTTCGTTATCCAGTATGGATTCTGTTCGAAGTCTTCGGTAAACGTATGCCAATTCTGCACACCCAGTTTCCGTTCTTCGTCATAGGTTTCAAAATGATCTTTATAATAAGACAGATCCTCCCCACGAGGGAAACGATAAAGCCCTACCAATGGATTCATATAGAAACCTCCCGATACCGGCTTATTCTCGACGGTCTGTTTCATGACATTTACACTACCATCCAGTTTCAGACGTTTGTCGAACATGGTAGCCGTCTCACGCAAGTTTATATTATGCTTTTTCAGTTTATTCTTGTCGATAATCCCCTTTCCGGTAGTATTGGCATAGGAGAAATAAGTTTGCAGGTTTTCATTTCCATAACTGATAGATACGGAAGTCATCGAAGTCAATCCGGTACGGAAAAAGTCATTCAGATTATCATAAGCCATCAGATTCTCTTTCTCGCCCCAACTGTCTACCACATCACTGACACCATAACGATTCTGCATTTTAGGCATACTGAATGCTTTCTCGAAAGTGAGTCCCGTAGAAAAATTAATATTCCTTTGTCCGACAGAGTTTCCTTTTTTAGTCGTAATAAGAATCACTCCGTTAGCAGCCATGCTACCATATAAAGCCGCAGCAGGAGCACCTTTCAGAATACTGATGCTTTCCACATCTTCCGGATTCAGGTTAGAGATTCCGTCTCCCCCATCACGATTTCCTGCATTTGCCGTCCCCCCAATAGCCGAATAAGCCTGTTCGGAAGAGGTGTTCGACATCGGTACTCCATCTATTACATAAAGCGGTTGATTATCCCCGGATACCGAACGGATTCCCCGGAGACTGACTTTTGCGGAACCACCCATACCGGAAGAATTCTTATTGATTTGTACACCGGCAGCTTTTCCCGCTAAGGCAGTAATCATATTTATTTCTTTCACCCGATTCAGTTCCTCTCCCTTGATTTTCTGCACAGAATAAGCTAATGAAGCTTCATCCTTTTCAAGTCCCAAGGCCGTTACAATGACATGATCAAGCATCACCGCATCTTCCTGAAGACGTATTTCAAGCACATTCCGACCTGTCACATTGACATCTACAGTCTTGTAACCCACAAAAGAAACCTGTAAGACAGCACTATCCGGCACAGATAAAAAGAACTTTCCATCAATATCGGTCACAGTACCATTGGTTCCCCCCCTTTCGCGTATTGTAGCACCGATCAGTGGTTCACCATAGATATCAATTACACGCCCTCTCACGGTATTATGATCAGAAGGAACTTCTATCGTCCCTCTTAACGCTTGTTGCTCCGAAGCATAACAATTTCCTCCCGCCAGGAAAAATAGGCCCATTAAGAAGCAACTCACAAAAACTTCTTTTTTCAATGATATAATAAAATATTGTTTGTTCATCACGCCGCAAAAATAACTAATTATTTTAAATCTAGCATTTTTTCTCATTGATTTTGAGGGAAATAAACATTATCACTATTTTTGTACGAAATTAAAATGAAAGGAATTATGGAAATCGAAACACATCCGCTAGAACCGTTTCTCCCAGCGAAATCAAAACTTCTGATGCTAGGAAGTTTTCCGCCACAGAAAAAACGTTGGTCTATGGAGTTTTACTACCCGAACCTAAACAACGACATGTGGCGTATATATGGGATTTTATTCTTTAATGATAAGAATCACTTTCTAAATTCGACACTAAAATCGTTCTGTCGCGAGCAAATCATAGACTTTTTGAACGAAAAGGGGATTGCCCTATTTGATACCGCTTCATCCATTCGCCGGTTGCAGGATAATGCATCGGACAAGTTTCTTGAAGTAGTGGAAGCTACCGATGTTGCAGCATTACTGCGGCAACTTCCCGAATGCAAAGCAATCGTCACCACAGGCCAAAAAGCAACGGACACTCTTCGACAGCAATTCGACATAGAAGAGCCCAAAGTAGGTGATTACTCCGAATTTGTTTTCGAAGGACGTGCCATGCGGCTTTACCGGATGCCCTCATCATCAAGGGCGTATCCATTAGCATTGGACAAGAAAGCGGCCGCTTACCGGATTATGTTTCAGGATTTACAGATATTGAAGTGAAGTTCAAGTATTAAGTATAAAATATCAAATATTAAATTATAAATGAATATGGCAACATTATTTTTGCAGTACCCGGCATGCAGCACATGCCAAAAAGCCAAGAAATGGTTAACAGAAAATAACATTGAGTTTACCAACCGCTTAATCGTAGAAGAAAATCCTACGGTGGAAGAATTAAAGGCATGGATTCCGCGCAGCAGTCTGCCAGTGAAGAAATTCTTCAACACGAGCGGATTAGTATATAAAGAGCTGAAACTAAGCGAGAAGCTACCTACAATGAGTGAGGAAGAACAGATAGCACTATTGGCAACTAACGGTAAATTGGTGAAACGCCCATTGGTAGTGACAGACAGCTTCGTTCTGGTCGGTTTTAAGCCCGATGAGTGGGAAAAATTAAAATAATTCAAAACTTATTTACCCGAATGTTTGGAGATTCAGAAGTTTCTACTACCTTTGCAGCCGCAAACACGGGAGTAGCTCAGTTGGTAGAGCACCGGTCTCCAAAACCGGGTGTCGGGAGTTCGAGCCTCTCCTCCCGTGCAAGGTCAAATAGCTGTAAGTTAATAACTTACGGCTATTTTCCGTTTATAGGTCGGACAAGTACCGGACACTTTATTTAATATGAATGTTTAATTGTACTACGTTTCTGTTTACAAAAACGTAGAAAAAAATGTGTTCAACTAAAAGACGGGGTGCCTCATTAAATAGTATAATACCCTACACTTTGCCCAAACTTCACACCGGGAAAAATTGGTATATTGATTTCAAAGCTTATGATCCTTTGGAACAAAAAATGAAACGAAAAAAATATATGCTGGATAGCATAGATAAAATTAGTGTCCGGAAAAAGAGGGCTACGGAATTAATTGCAAATATAAGTCGGCAACTCTTATCTGGTTGGAATCCATGGGCAGATACTTCAAATTCCCGCCAATATACATTGTTCGATGATGTTGTGGAATTATACAATAAATATCTAATTAAATTCCATAAGTCCAAAGTGTTTAAAGAAAGTACCTTTGCAGACTATAAAAAAAGAATTAGGGTGTTATCAGAATACAACAAAAAGCGTTTCAATCCTATAATATATATTTATCAGTTTGATAAGACTTATGCAAGTGATTTCTTGGATTATATTCTTATTGATCGTGATTCATCAGCTCGCACAAGGAATAATTATCGAACCTGGTTATCATCTTTTGGCAGCTGGTTATTAGAAAAACAGTATATAGACAAAAACCCCGTAGAGAATATCAAATCATTGTCGGAAGACAAAAAGAAACGGGACGCATTGTCCGCCAATGATCTACAGAAGCTTAGAACATATTTAGAAAAAAATAATCCGTACTTTCTCCTACTTTGCCAGTTTGCATATTATACCCTTATTCGTCCAGATGAGCTGTCAAATATTCAATTATCCGATATCTATATTAAGGATCAAAAAGTATTTATCCCTTCAAGTATATCTAAAAACCGCAAAGACGGTATGGTAGGATTAAACGATATCTTAATAAAATCTATGCTCGAACTTAAAATATTCAATTATAGCAATGATTGTTACTTATTCGGGAAAGATTTCAAACCCTCAAAAGAGAAATCGACACCACGCACTTACAGGACTTATTTCAATAAAGTACGTACGTTACTTAAATTCCCTGACTCCTACCAGTTTTATTCCCTAAAAGATACCGGTATTCGCGATTTGGCAAATTCAGCCGGGATTGTTATTGCACGCGATCAAGCAAGACATTCGGATATTTCTACCACAAATAAATATCTAAAAGGAGAAGCGTTGCCAGTACATGAAGAGACAAAACATTTTGAAGGACTTTTTTAAATCAGGGGAAACGTGTTTCCCGCTTCCCCCTTTCGCTTTTCTACTCCAACGTATAAACACTCCAGTCTATCGCCTTTTTAAGTTCCCAGCCTTCCTTTTGTGTCTCCTGTATATGTTTCACGGCACCGGTGTAAAACTCTTGTAGTTGCTGCATACTTGCAAACTCGTAAAACGTCGGGTTGTCTTCTTCCCCGAGCTTGAAAGTAACAGGAAGGTTTTCCCCGCCTGTCTGCAAGGCAAGATCGTACGCCGTCTTATAATTCATCTGGTTCTCCATGGAAAGCCAGACTTTCAGGCCGTTCCATACGTACCCGCTTTCGATCGTGTCAGTTATCTTTCGGTTATACCATTCATTAATAACCGCCTTGATTTCTGCCAGTGCGGGTAGATGATCGAACGTCTCTTCCATGTAACTGCGTTGCACTCCTTCTGCTGTCTCTGTTTCCTGGTAATCCCACGTAATACGCCAGATTCCCCGGCGGCGGTTGGTGCATCTTACCGGTTCCGCCTTGCTGTCTGCATAAATTCGTATCATTTCAAGTAAAATGTATAATTATCAATCCTTTTTCACTTACTTCACCTTCGCAATGTGCTTCAAAAGGCAGTTCTCCGTCTCTTGCCGCTGATTCACAAATGAAAAGGGTTTCCTCCAGGCTGGTAAAATACTTTCTCTCCTTGCCGTCGAGTTCCAGCTTTATAACAGTCCGGTTTCCGTTTTTCGTCGGAACATCCTTTTCATAATCAAGTACGATCACATCCTTGTTCATCAGTTCGGGCGACTTGATCCTTGCCCCGGTAAATCGTTTCCGTCCGTCTTTAGGCTTGTACTTGTAGCCCAAATCTTTTAATTTTTTCATTTTCTTTCCTGTTAGTTTATAAAATAAGTTCTTGCAATCAGCATGTTTTGTAAGCCCGTAAAATGAAGCGGTTAACTCCTGCCTACGTTTCTTGCTTTTAACCTTGTGCATCTTGCGGGCGAACTTTTGTTTGTTACGCTTCCTTAACCGCACATGATCCGGGCGGGTTACATATCCCAGAAAGTCGATACCTTCGGTAATCGGGAAAACGGTATCATTACTTTTAATCTCCAGGCGGGCTTTACGGGCCTGTTCATGAATGATATCCCTAACCTTCCAAAGGTATTTCTTACTACCGGAAAGCACCAGACCGTCGTCACAATACCGGTAATAGTGTGCTACTGCCTCCTGATCCTTTAACCGGTGATCCAGATAAATAGACAGAAGCAAATTACAAAGTCCCTGCGATGATCTTAGTCCGATACTCACGCCTTTAGGCATCATGCGAATGCACTCTTCCAGGATTCCGATCAATATTTTATCCTTGAACATCTTTTTCACTGCATCCAGCAAAACGTCTTGGTCTACGCTCTCATAGAATTTCGTTATATCGAACTGGTACCCGAACAGGGTTCCTTGGGGATCAGCCTTTATATCTTTAACGATATACTGTAAAAGGTCATGCGTACCCCTGTTTTTAATGGATGCGGAAGTAGTCCGGATAAAACGTACTTTCAAATGCCGGTCCACCACATTCATAACGGCGTTAAGAACGATCCTGTCTTCCAGGGAAACCGATTGTACGATCCTTACCTTCGGCCCGTCGTCTACGGTCATTTCCCGATATCCTCCGAGCTTGAACCGCCCGCCCTTTATCCGCTGTCTGATCCTCTTTACTGCCTTTGGGACATCCGCCAGTATTCTACGCCCGGCAAAGCTGCGCTTTCGTCTTCTTTTGCGCAATACCGTTTTTATGGCGTCCTCTATATTGGAGTCCTCGACAATCTCTTCTATAATATTATCTTCTCTCCACATGATAATTAAATTAGCCTTCAATTCCCCGGGCCGGGCTTCTTCGAAAAAAGTTCCTACCAAACCCCATTGCCCTGCGCTTTATTTTTCCCCTTTCCAGCCGTAAACGGCTGCTGTTGGCGAGGCTCATTCCTCTTGGCTCCACATCGGGGACACGTCCCCACCGTTGTACGCCAATTTTTAAGGCTTATGCGCTTTTTCTTTATTCTAATTGTTTGCAAGCCGAACGCCGATGTTCGCATTCGTGTTCGATGAATCGTTATTCGCGTTCGCATACGAAACACCGCCTAACGCGTTCGCGTTGTTGTTCGACCGATACACCACACGAGTGTATATGAGGAAATCCGCCTTTGTATTTTCAGGAAGCACCGGCACCCGTCTTACTTCCGGACGCCCGCGCTACCCGCACAACGTTTTACGTTGCTATTTTTTTATTTTAATCAGCCTGATTTATGGCTTTAAAGGCCGCGACGCTACCCGCCCAGCGTATTATGCCCCTGAAGGCAAGCCGGACGCCGAGGAGCGCATTCGTGCTCGATGAATCGTTAAGCGCGTACGCATACGAAACACCGCCCAACGCGCTCGCGTAGTAGCTCGACCGATACACCACACGAGAAAGCCCGGTACCTACATAGAACCTGTCGAACCAATGTGAAGAAGTGGAACCGCCTTCTTTGGCTGCAATCAAATCCATATACCGGCCCCAAACCATGTGGGTAGGATAAATATCCGCATTATAAACAGTAATTCCCTGTACAACGCGTTCCGTTCCGTCCGGCATGGTAATAAACCACCTTCCGTCCGCTGCTGTCTTGTTTACCGTGACATACTGCAACCATTCCGCCTTGTTTCCCTGGAAATTTTCATATCCCAGTACATTGACGGACTGATAATTTACACCGTCCCGGTAAGCACCTTCCGCCTGTGGATTGGAACCGCCCTTTTCTTTATAATAAGAAACCGTATCACGTATTCCCAACGCATTTGTAAGGCCTGTCACTTTCTGGTAATTGTTTGTTCCATATCCGCAAACTCCCTGCGAATCGGTATTACCGTATTTAAAGAAATGCAGATTACCCACGTCCTTGTGCATTTCCCAGTCAAACAGCTGGAAACCTTTGCCTCGGTTCTGGGCGTATTTGATTGCCTGGGCTTGTGAAATGGTTCCTACACTTGAAACACCACTGACAGAACGCAACACATCATCAATCAAGTAGGCTTCATAAGCACCGCCCAGGCATTCCGTATGCTCTACCCAGTCCGGCTCGATCGCTTCTACACTTTCCGACGTTGTGAGTAAAACGAAATCGAATGTCGCCGAATTAAGGAAGGTAAAGGCCAGTTTCGTTGCCCCTACAGGAACGGCACAAAACAAGTACATACCATTGATAAAACCGTTCGCGTTTGAAACGCTGACCCGACTTACTATTTTGCCCGTATCATCTATAAATACAGCCCCGTAAAGAGTGGAAGCCAGACCGGGAAAACGAACCTGCTTGTAATCCCGAACATCCACCAGGGCGAACGATCCGGATTCGTATTCGTTCTTTGCCTCTTCAATGGTCGTGTAATCCGTATTCTTACGAATCCCGATCCCTTCCGTTACGTCCAGCTCTTCACGGGTAAATTTTACACTGGTGTACCCTGCCGCTGCCGGCGCATCCTCATTACTTGAAATAAAACCGTAAAGACATTGATTCAGCACGTCCGTTACTCCCTTGTACCAGTAATGAGGTTCATATACGTAAACTTCGCCTTCCGATCCGGTTAATACTGCATCCGTGGCGTTCTCCACATTCTCACTATCGGCGTATTTGTTCCGGTTCTCATCATGAAGCGGATAACAGGTCATTTCACCCTCCGCCGTCTTTTTGGCCAGAACGCAAGGCCTTTTCGCCAACACTTCCAGGATATGGGAAGACGGGGTAAATTCCGTATTATAGTCATATCCGGTTGAGTTATCCAGATTCGTAATCTTTTCCCCGTCTCCTACCGTCTGATCTATTTTTATACCGACAAACTGCGGCTGAATGATATTCAGTTCCGGGAAATGTGCACAGGTGGCGGCGTACTCTTCATCCGACATGGACTGGGTGAGCCGGTACGTACCTACCAGGCGGCACGTCTGCACGTTTCCCCCGTCTTCATCAACGCCGCCCATTGTCATAAGCCTGCGAAGCAAATTACCGTTCCCGTCCATATCTATACCGGTAATTCGTAGATAGCTGGTCGCGCTGCATTGCTGTAACAACGTGTTCCAGTCGATCAGGCTACAGTTATCAATCACAAGGCGCGTGATATTTGCCGTGCCTTCCAGCTGCAGCCCAGCATTGGTTAGTTTGTTCAGGTACCGGAGTTCCAGCGTCTGCAAAGTTGCGGGAAGGACGCAAACGGCCAGAGGCGCACCGCCGGCGAATGTCACACCGGTAAGGGATGTATCACCGGCCAGGAAGGTCTCAAGTTTAGCATTGCTTGAAAGGTCCATACCGGTAAAGGAAGAGGATTTAAGCCCGGATATGTCGAGTTTTCGAAGATTACGGCAATTACCCACCAGAAGGGCGTTAAGTGTCGTTTGTCCGGCCTCACAACTAATATTCAGATCACGCAAGGCCGTACAGTTATTCAGGTTCAATGTGCCGACAATGGCGTGGCTTACATCCGTCAGATCAAGCCCGCGAATACGGCTTGCACCGTAGAAATATTGCGGATCGTTTACAATCAAATCCGTGTCCATTGTCAGTTCCACCACACTACCGGTCGTTTCTGCAAGTACCGCGCTTTGGTGCGGTGTTCCGGACGTGTACCCGTACCCGTAATAATACCGTTCGGAGGCTGTAATCCGAACTTTCCGGTTATCGTTTCCGAACTTATACCCGAAATAAGCCGCGAAGCTGTCACGACGATAAGTACCGGCCACGTACTGACTATCCAAAAGGGCGAAACGGTTCTGAATGGTATAAGTACGGTGCGCGTAACGGCTGCCCTGCAAGGCATACAGATAATTATAATAACTGGTTCCGCTGCTGGTTGTCACCCCTTCGGTAAGCGGAAGGATATATTTATACTCCGAATCCTTGTTATAAATCCGCTCGCACCAGTTACCCATTTGCTCCTCGTTAAATACTTGCAGGACATATTCAAGGCTCATATTACTACGCAAGGTTTCTGCCACTTCACGCAATTTGTCCGGACAAGATCGTACCAGTTCCCATAAAACGGAATCATGGCCGGCAAAAGCATAACTACCGATACTATCGTCAAAACTTGCGTGGGTAATGGTATATTCGTATTTCAGTACCGAATCATTACGCACACCGAACAACGTGTCCATATCGTAAGGAAGGAAATACCAGATCAGGCCGTCCCAGGTCGCCAGCATCATATTTTTTGCCCGGTTATCCACGGCCATAAAGTAATCGGTAATCAGATACCATGCAAACGGGCTGTCATTACCGAAATACTGGTTATATTCCGCCAGGAATTTGGCGGGATTACCTTTACATGAATCTACCCAGTTCCAAAGTCTTATAACTGCCGCCTTGTCGTCCTCGTGTGCATCCGCCCAGGTAGTATCTGCTTTGAAACGAAATTCCAGCGCATCATCAAAAGAAGACATGTCGGTAGTCCCGAACAAACAAAGGGCCTCGGAGTTATTCAGGAACTCCAGACAGATACATTTGTTACGCTGCCCGTTCAGGGACGCTTCGTCGTTGAATCCTTCAATTCCTTCAAAACCGTAAATGATCGCACTTTCCGACTTCTCATTATTGAAATTGTATTTTCCCAGATAAGTATTCGTACCGGTGCCGTCGTTATCATAAAACAGGTCCATAGGGAAACCGTCTACACCTATACGTACGTCATATTCCCCCTTATATGCAGCCTGCGGCGGCGTCAACCACCCGCACTTCTTCCAAATGTCATTCACAATACGCACCGCACCGGTATTATGTGTACCGGAAGAATCGGAAAAGTCCGCTTTCAAACAGAATATACTGATCGGCCGTGCTCCCGGTTTGAAACTGTATTCAAGAGACGGCACATCCACACCGTTAACTTCCAGCGTGGTACCGTATTTCTCCAAGCGCAAGAAATAAAGACGGTAATTCTTACGCGGATAAGTGGTGGATGATGTACCTTGTATTCTTAGACCGACATTCCTTGCTACAAAGTCATACTCCTTACCGTACGGGCTATAAAAATAGATATCGACCGGGACCTCGAATTTCTTGTTATTGGTGGCGTTGACAAGGTTCACATCGCCGACAATTCGCATAACCGCCTTTCCTTGGGCGCGTAGCTTGTCTATGTCGATATCCGTACCGTTGTCCCCCGTAACATCGTTCTTTTCAAATAACAGGACCATTTCGTCCGACGTAGTCCGGTCTACCATGTAATTGTTCAGTTCTTCATCATCCGTAAGCGCACGGTTATAAATACGGAAATTCCTGATCTCCACATCCGCCGTATCACTGAATAAACGGATGTTCACCGGTTCCGCCTGCAGTAGTCCTTCGGTAGCCCCATACTGTACAGCCCCGCAACGGATTCCGTTTACATAAAGTTCCAGCAACCGTTTGCCAGCCTTGGACCCGACAATAAAGGCTATTTTCAGGTTCATATCACTTGCAAACTTTGTACTTACTTCCGTACCGCCAGAAACACGCATAAGGGCCTGCTCCGTTGTCATTTGGAAACCGATATCGCCGGCCATACAGTCCAGTATTACCCCCTGCCGGTCCGTTACCGACGAACAAAGAATCTCCATTTCATAGGTAGCCCCGGTAGTGGTTGCATCTGTGGAGAACGGCTGGTACCCGATTTCAATCTTCGCGCCTCCTGTAAGTTTCAGGGCGTCACCCGTCCAGCCGTTGCTGTTCCAGTCGAAACCCGCAAACGTTGTATGTATGTCGCCATAATCCCAGGCTCCCGGATCGGATTCACTGTTACTCCGCCCGGCTGCCGAAAGTTTCAGTACAAGCCCGGCAGTAGTTTCTTGCAAGTCGATGCCGCTTTCCGTCACGTCGATATAAAACGGGTATTCCGTGGCTCCCGTCTTAAATTTCATATTGATTTCACCCTGTTCCGTAAAACGGTTGGTATATGTCTGCGTAGTACGGGCCACACTGACAGACTGCGTTTTCACCCCGTCCCGGTAAACGTCCACTTTGGCCGGCGTCGCGGCGGGATCATAAGCCACAAAGTTAAATTTCACCTGTTCGTACTGCCCCGCTTCCAGGCGCGGAACAAGATGATCCTCCGTAAAAATACGGCCGTCCGGAAAACTTATCATCGTGCCGATGAACGGTGCCGATCCTCCGGATTTCAGGATATCAATGTAGATACTTTCAGACTTTAACACGAGATCGGCGGAAGCCTCCATTTCGGCAACCATTTGAACGGTATTCCGGCCGGTCACAAGCGAAGAGGGGGACAAACTGAAACTACCGTTTGTCGTTCCTGATCTTGTAATAGTGTGCGCGTTCTGTTGCTGACCGTTCAGATAAAGTGTGACGACCTTTGTTCCGGCACCGTTGACAGCATAAGGAATATTAATCGTGTCGGCCAGAGTATAACCGCCTGTGGCTATAGCCCCGGCCAGATTGTAAGAGCTGGTAAGGGAAAGACTAACAACCTTTACGGATGTAAACGCCTGCCGGGTTTGTTTCTTGCCGGTAGTCGGATCGGTTGTGGTTGC
The DNA here is from genome assembly GCF_015558905.1 of Bacteroides sp. D55t1_190419_B8. Classification (NCBI taxonomy): domain Bacteria; kingdom Pseudomonadati; phylum Bacteroidota; class Bacteroidia; order Bacteroidales; family Bacteroidaceae; genus Bacteroides; species Bacteroides sp. D55t1_190419_B8. The sequence goes on along the minus strand of NZ_JADMOU010000006.1, from coordinate 35,536 downwards.
CACTACGTAAATATCGGTATTCCCAACAAGCAAGTAACTTGAAAGGTCCAGTTCGTAACTGCCTTTAGAAACATCGCTGACCGTCTGGGAATACATGGTAGTCGTTCCACGCCTGATCGTAACGGTGATATCTGCCTTTTGCCCGGTAGATTCCCCCTTTTCGTCCCCCGTGGTGTATTGGTGATCGTACGTATAAGTAAGACGGGCGTTTCCGCCTTCTTTTATGATCGCATTATCTACAGCCGCATTTAAGGCAATTTTAGTAGCCACCGTTTCGCCGGAACCTCCACCGGAACCGGCCGGGATATCCACGGCGGTAATTTCCGCGCCGCTTTTGTTCTGGAAAGACAGACGGACGGATGTTTCATCCTCGCTTACTTCCGCATTTACATTAAACAGCGTGGAAGCGTCCACCTCGTTAAAACGGGCGGTTACAACCTTGTTTTCTACCGGATTGGTGGAATCTAAGGACAAAGTTTCGTCCACTTCCAGGATATCCACGTTTACATTCACATTACCGGCCGCGTCCGGCGTCTGCTTCTCGCCGTTTACCGTTACACTCTTTACCGTTCCTTTGCCGCCGAACTCTTCCCAGCTCGCCTCCTGATCCCAGACAGCCGGATCGGTTCCGGTAAATTGCCACGTCTCCCATTTACCGAGCGATGTTTCAAAGGTGATAACACGTCCCTGGCCGCGTTGTTTTTCCGGTACCGCGGCAATGGCGGAAGCAAGAGTATAGAAACCTTCTGCAAGTGGTATGTTACCGGTTACGTTATAAGTATTCCCGCCGGCCGAACCGCCGCTGCCGAAATCCTCCCACTTTTCGACATTTTCAAAATCCGTGTCCGGATTACCTCTAAATTGTTTCGTCACCCAGCCGTCGGCAGTAAGAAAAGAAAGGATTACACCGTTTTTCCGTACATTGTTAATCTTTCCCGCCGTTTTCAATGTTGCAAATACCCCCGACAGATCACTATAAACGGTACCGGCGTTCAAAAGGTTGTTTACATTGGTAAAGGTGGAAGACAGACGCCCGTCCGTTTCCTGTAACCCCTGTTTCATTTTGTCACGGTCTATCTGCAATGTGCTTATGTCATCGGAACAACTGGTTATATCCTGGGACAAACTTTTCAGTTTTCCCCAAAGGGAACCGTCTTCACTCTCCGAACCGTCTTCACTGCCGATACGGGCGTTAATATCAGCCAGCAATGCGGCAAGCGAATCACTGTCTTTAAGCCCGTTCAGAAAATTAAGAATCTCGTTAAAGTTGTCGATTGCCTGCGAAGCGTTGTTACCGACAAGTCGGTCGATACGTAAAGAAACGGCGTCTATAGCCTTCTGTAATGCTGCATCGGCGGCAATGCGGGCGGTTTCCTCCGCCTCGACTTCCTTACCCTGGGAAACCAGTTTCAGGTGTTCGTTCAAGAAGCCAAGAACCGCCGCCACCATTTGGTTAGTAACGCTTTCCGCGTCCTCCGCGGTTTCAATGACTATAATAAGATCATCGATATACTCCTGTGTTGCCATATAGATACATTAATTAAATTGTTTACTAAACTCTTTGGAATGAACCCTCGGTTTCCGGTAGCCGCTTTCCGTAATTTCTCCCGTCCAGTTGGACTCTTTGTCGGCAAACATGAGTTTTAACGTCACGTTCTGCGGTGCGTCCGGACGGACACGGTAAGAAAACTCTTCCGCCGAAGGAATGACTTTTATTTCTTCCCGGCCGTAACCTGCCAGGTAAACATCATCAGAGGAAAGCAGATCAAGAAGAAAACGTATTTCCTGCGGGCGTTTGAATCCCGTCTTAATCGTTACAGCTTCCTGTATCTCCGTCCGTATGCGATCCGAATAATAATCATCGGTAATTTCATCGTAACGCCGGAAAACAGCGTCTTCGTCTTCATCCATGCCGGGAGTTACGCTTGCCTCGCCTTCCAGGGAAAACACTTCGTAAGTCCCGTAACTGTTCAGGAACCGGAGCCGGTAACGCTCGCGAACCGTCGGGCTTTGTTCGATCCCGATCCGGAGAGCAAACGTATCACCGCTATACACGTCAAAAAGGTTAGCCAGTACCCCGTAATCGGTAAAGAATTTAAGTCTTACGGCCTCCAGGTTCAAGGCGTAGAAATTCCCTGCCGTACCTGGTACTGCAAGGCTTTGACCGGTAAGAAGTTCCGTTATTTTCAGTTCGTGTCCCGGATAGATGAAACAGAGCGGGTAAAGTTCCGTCTCGCGCATCGTTATACGCCAGTCATTGCTCCGGGTGGTAAAAAAGAAATTGCAGGATTCATTCAAGAACTTCAAAGAAAATATATCAGTCCCCATATTTCGAAGACGTTTAAACTCTTTCTTGGAAATTCCCCCTTTCCAGGCTGTAAAAGACAGGTTATATTCTTCTTCCCCCTCATTAACCACATGTATAGTTACTTTGGCCGACAAACCGGAAACGGCAAGCAGAGGCTCCGTATTATCCGGTAAAATCGGTGTACTTGCTATTCCGGTTTCGACAATCTCGGCTATATTAACACGAAATTCCCCGATTCCGTTTCCTTTGAAAATTTCCTCATTATTCATTCTGATACTGTATGTTGCCATAGAATAGGATGATACAGACAGAAAAATAGGATTACGCGTAAAGGCATTTCCCGTCGGATATATGTTCACCTTTAAAGCTTCGTCGCTGGCACTCATTGTATTGCTGTTTTGGTTACGATAAAACTTCCGATTAACTCATGCTGCGCCTCCAGAGAGGATATAAAGCGATCCCTGGCAGCCGAAGGGTTTACCATAAACTTATAAAAGTCCGTAAGCCGGCCCGTATGGTTTTCCCTCCATAAATTATAAAGCTCCGTTACCTGTGTGGCGCACGGGGCAAGTACGATGTTATTCTGCTTTTCCATGGTGCAAAAGTTGGGTTTATCAAAGGAAGAATAAAGGACGGGATTAACCGGAATAGACAACAGAAACAAAAGTATCTGTATATTCAAATTCGGATTCATACGTAACATCCCGATATGTACCGGGAGTAAAACTTCCAGGCTCGTAGTAAATACTTATTATTGCTGTCGCTTTACATTTATAGTTCCTTTGTAATGTAATTCCCGCTTCCTGGGGATAGTTTTCAACCAAGTATTTATCATCATTACGAGTTGTATATCCGTCAAGCGAGTAAGTTATTGATTTCATTTCGTTCACAGCGGTCGGCCTTTTGTTCCATTCATCCCTCGCCTGTTGTAAAATCCTGTTCCTTTCATTTTCTTTGGCTGTTTCTATATTTGAACTTATAAATTCCCACGTAAAAAGCCTGGAACCAAAAACGGGTGTTTCCTGTTCCTTATCCAAATCGTACGGACCAATCAACCGGAGTGTTCTTAATGTCAGATCAACGGGTACAATCTTATTTGCCGGAAGAGAATAAGAAAGCCCGTCAAAAAGTAAATATTGTCCTCGAAGTATTACCGGTGTTAAGATATCCATACCCGTAAGCCGGTGAACCGGTAACAAAACGTTTGCCTCTATCTTATTGAATGAATGTCTTAATATAGCGTCGTATTTCCTCCAGAAGTTAAAAAACAGGCCATTATCATATTGAAAAAATAGCGACATTGTATGCTTGCTTCCGTCTCTTAATATAACCTCTTCGGCGTCAGAGGTGTAAGGTAACACAGAACCGAAAGGATATTTACTATTTTGGGAAGACGTAAACGCAAACACGAAGGATAACGGTGTTTCCACCTTCTCCGAGTCTTCATCGTTATTATTAGAGGAAGTTTTAAGATACGTGTAACGGTGCACGTAATCAGCAAGATATTGAGGGGAAAGAATATCATTCGGGGCAAAATCCATGGGAACGCATTCGTCGTCGCTGGTTAATTCGTTATCTTCGATATTGTCGGTTTTCCGATCCCAGGAAAAGAAACTCGATGAAGAATAAGTAAGGCGGTTATTATCTTCATCCCATTTAAACCACCGTCCTGTTGTTTCCTCATAATTTAGATGTATCACCCTTTTAGATACATCAACTTTAGTTAACCTTGCGACTTTCTGATCTTTCAAGTAATCTTCAAGTCTTTCAACAGAGGGGGCCGCACCGGTAAAGGAAGTTTTGGCCGATAACTTCATTTGCCGGGCCGTTTCATAAGTTATTAAAGGTTCGTCTGTCAGGCTACGGGATAAATCAATGTCCGGAACATCATCCACAATATCCCGGATCAGTCTTAAAGTGGCCGTTTTCGTATCGGAAGAAACATTATAAACCAGTCCGAAACGCACATAAAGGGCGTTTAAAAAGTCCTCGACCGTACAATCCGGCATCAAATCCGCGTAAGAAAGTTTTCCTTTAACACAACAGTCGGCCGCATTATTCAATATTACCAAGTTATAAAGTTGTTTATCTGTTTTAAAAGGATTTTCCATTATTGTATATCCAAATTCGGAAAAAACAAGTTCCAGTACACGCCATACATATAAAAAGGCTGTCACGCCGTAACCTTCCGGAAGTGTTACTGCAGTCGGAGTTCCATTTACTAAAAAAGTTTCTGTTCTTGCTTGATAACGTAACCGATAAACTTTGCTTCCTTCTGATACAGGTGTGATATAGTTCAAGTATTTAGGGTAAAACTGATTATCTTTCGAATCGTTACCGGTCATAATCTGAAATACGGCATAATCAGTCTGATAACCTCCTAAAACTTGTTGCAAATGTGCGCAAAGAGAATTAACGCTGCTATACTCCTTCACTGGTAATGTAATAGCATTTAATTTTTTTGCTTTCCATGCGCTGTAGGCTTCCGAATTGTCAAAGCCGATGTTAAGGGTAATACCTTCTTTTTTACCGGCGGAAACAATATTTATCTTCCCGGTACGTTTATATGCTCCGTCCAATACCGTACATGCCTGATCTTCATTCATCGGCTTTATACCCATGTCGAGACGGTGAGCAAAACCGGTTATTTTAGCATTGTTGCCGGTACATGGAACCGTAACCGGTACGGTTTGCGATCCCCGGTCGTTCATGACAGGGGATTTTTCATCAATCTGTACGGTAAAGTCTCCCCCTAAATCCAGATAACCTTTGTTCGTCTTTATCTTTAGCATAATGATTACTTATTTTCCGCGTGTAAAGGTGTCGCGGGCGTTATCTATAGTTTCTTTGGCCTTCTCCAAATCCTGATAAACGATATAGGCCTTTATCAATTTGATAGCCTCACAGGAGGCGCGCAGCTCCTTTGCCGCTTCCAGGAACTCCCAGTAGGAAGAATCCCCTGCATAAGAGGTAACGTAACCGCCTTCCGCATATTCACCCGGATTCTGTGGCAACGGGTTCGCATTGGTACGCTGCCGCCTGATCGCTTCGATAGTGCTAACAGCGTCAATTACTTTAGGATTATTCATTTCCGGCTGTGGTACCACATATTCTCCCTTATGAACTACGCCGGCCACTTCATAGCGTCCGCCGGGACCGGTGTAACCGCCTTCCGAATATCCACCACCGGAAGAACCGGAAACAACACGTTCAGCCGTGGCAGTCTTGCTGCCGGTGGTGTTTTTCAAGGACATGTTTTTAATCCTGTCCCGTTCTGCTTTGGCCGATGCAAGCTGGGCCACACCGGTAGCCGCAAGCATTACTGCAGCAACGGTTCCGGCGATCGGTCCGAGGTCCGCGTACGCCTTCATAATCGAAACGGCCGTATCTGCTATGATCTGGGAACACTTGATAGCAAAGTTTACATCCGCGTACTTCTTTTGAATCTCCAGTTTCTTATTTTCCTTCTCTTCTTCCAGGGCGGCAGTATCTTCACCGTTGTTCTCGGCTTCCTGTATGAGAACATCGTATTTTGCTTCCACCTGGTCGATTTCGGCTTGTTGAATGGCTTCCACCATGGAAGAGGAAAGACCAGAATAATAATCAAAGTATTTTTTAGCGTTATTCATCTGCATTTGCAGCTTTTTACGCTGGTATGTCTTTTCATCTATTAATTCCTGATCGTGCAGATTCTTTAACAGGGCCAGTTCATTCTGGTATTCCTGTGCCCATGATACGCCGATCTGGGATTGAATCTGGTATAAACTATTCTGGTAGTCAAATTCAAGCTGGCTAATTTCCTGTTGTTTCTGCTTCTCCAAACCAACGGTAGAAATCCCCGCCTGTCTTGCTATCTCAATTATGGCATTATAAGTCGTTTCTACATCCTGAACCTGCTTCCGGTGTGCCTCCTGCATACCGGTTATTCCTACCGGAACGGAAGTTATTTCACGTACTTTTTGAGCAATGGCCGCCTGGTCACGTAGTAGCTGCATTTCGGTTTCACGCACGGCGTCGGCCGCTTCCGTAACGGTATCTATACGTTTTTGTTTACTGGTGATCTCCAAGGCGTTTACATCATCCAGATAAGTACGGTTTATCTCCAGGAGTTCTGCGGCGTGCTCCGCTTCAACTTCCAGCATATAGGCGTCGGCGGCTTCCTGCGTGATACTTTGGTTTAATACCGCTTTTTCCATGGTGTCCTTCTGGACATTGTAATAGGCGGTTTCAATCTTTAACCGTTCATCCCGTTTCTCCTGTACCAGTTTTATACGGGCGTCCTCCTGCTTGCCGGTTTCCGTAAAAATGGCCGTCTGTGCTTCTGTTTCGAGCTTGTGGATTTCATCGAGTAACTTCTTCTTCTGGGCCGGTGTCTTTGCTTCCAGCTTCTGGAGTGCGTCGATACGTTCCCGGTAATAGCGAAGGTTTTCCGCCGTTCCTTCGAGAATATACTGGGCTTCCGTCTTATTTTCCTTCTCCCGGTTCTGTTTGATTAGAAGCATACGTTTTTCGTGCTCGATCTCCAGAGGTTTTAACGTGGCGTCCGTTTCCGTATTTTTATACTCCCCGGCTTCCGCCTTCTTTTTGACCTTCCCCAGTTCGTTTAAACGTTTTATTTCGGTGTCGATACGTTCTATTTCCTTGTTTTTCTTGGCGATATTCGCTTCGCTGTCTTCTGCCCACTGTTCTTGAACCTTTTTCTTTTCTGCCTCCAGTTTCTTTATGAGGGATGTTTCAGTATTTATATTTTCTTTATTGGTTCCGGTTAATGAAGTGGCTGTCGCCTCTGTTTTTAAAATATCATTATTGATCTGGGCGATTGCTGATTCTATACTGGCCAAATCCTTCTGTGTTGTCTGTAGGGTTTTCAACTGGTTAGCCTCTTTTTCCGTACCAAATAAACGGCTTATTTTAGCGGTAAGACTGTTCCGGTTATATCCTGACAATGTATTTTGCTGGCGGGTGTCCCAGTAAGCGTCGCTTTGCTCTGATTCCTGGCTTTCAAGATTCCTTTTTTTCTTGTACAATTCTTCCAGTTCCTCCTGGTAAGCTTTCAACTTGATTTGTTTTTCCAAGGAAACTAAATATTGATCTATGGCCTCCTTGTTGTTGTTTATGAGCCTGCCTTCTTCATTCAATTCCGCATTATAATCCGGTATCAGTTCTTTTAATTCTGCGAGCCTTTGTTTACGGGTGTAGTTGGAAAGGTTCTCATCATTGATAGCAGCCACAAGAGTTTTTATTTTTGCTTCCTGGCTGGAATATTCTTCATTTACTTTCTTTACGACTTCCTGGTGGGCCTTCATCGCCGCCGAAGCCTGTTCCGTCTTCTTTGCAAGCTGGTAGATAGCAACACCGGCTGCCACGAGTAACGCGAGCAGGGCCGTATATGGATTCTTCAAAAGTTCGATCCTCATTAACCGAAGGGCGGCGGTACATCTTTTAATATTCAGGTGCAGCAATGCCTGGGCCGCCGCATAAGCCAGAGTAGCCGCCCGGCTGATATAAAGCTGTACGGCGTGCGCTTTCTCTGCAACGACCGAAGCAAAGGTCGCCGTTTTAAAACGGGCGTGCCATATGGTAGCGATTTTCAGTCCTCCATAGTAAGAAACCAAATAAGCGGTAACGGTATAAGTGACAACACCCCATTTATTAAACATGTCGATCATACCACCCACACCTTCCACCATAAGCGTAACAAGGTCTATTAAATCCCGGAGAATACCCTTTGATTCATAGAAACGTAAAACTACCCCTTCAATAGTTGAACTTAGCCGGTTTAATGCACCCTGAACGTTATCACCCATTTCTTCGGACATAGCATTAAAGGCGTCTTCCGCACCTGTTACCGCATCGCAAAGTGCCAGCACGGTATCGGTACCGTTAAGGAAAGTGTTAAACGCTGCAACGGAACGTTTATCGGTCAGTTCAAGGGCCTTGTTCAAGTCTATTCCTTCGCTGTTTAGTTTTTTAAGTCCCTTTACCAAATCATCCAGGTTGTTAACCGGACCGCCAAGAGCAAGCGCGAGTTTGCCGCTACTGTCAGCCAGGTTAAGCAAAATATTACGTGTTGCCGTCGCTGCCGATGAAGCGTCGAAACCGCTGTTTGCCAAAGCTCCCAAAAGGGCGGTCGTTTCCTCGATTGTGAATCCGAAAGAATTAGCAACCGGGCCGACGGTAGACATTGCACTATTCAGGTATTCAAAATTCAGGGCCGAAGACGTTGTACCTATTGCCATGGTAGAAAGTGCCCGTTCCGTATCTTCCGCATCAAGGTTGAAAATACGCAATGTTGCACCGGCAAGCGTAGCAGCCGAGGCAAGATCAGTGTCCACAGCCTTAGCGAATTTCAGCACGGAAGGCGTCATCGCTTTAATATCCTCTTTAAAAAATCCCAGCTTGGCAAGCTCTATCTGAAGTTCCGTTACCTGTGCGGCCGTATAAGAAGTAGTAGCACCCAGCCGGCGCGCTTCATCTGTTAAATCCTTGATACTCTTTTTCGTGGTTCCCAGAATAGCGGCCAAAGTACTGTTTTTCTTCTCGAACTCTATAATAGTACTGATCGCATCCCTTAGCCCGCCGACAATCTGTCCGGTTATCATTGCGCCGATAGTGACAAACACACCGGCCAGAACCGTTTTTATCTTATTCAGGGAAAGAAGGGAACCGCCGAAACCTTCCGCCTTTTTCGTGGCCTGCCCGTATGCTTTCTCAACTTCTTTCAGTTCCTTCTCCAGGGCGGCATATTTTTCCGGCTGCAAGGATTTCACCGTATCGCGAAGCTCTTTCCGCAAGGCGTTTGCCTTCCTTGCCAGCTGGTTGGCACTCATGGTGGTTTTATCCAGCCGTTTCTCACATTCGGCAATCTTCTTGTTATTCTCGCCGATCGTCTTATTATTTTCTTTCAGTTGCTCATCAAGCCTTTTCCATTGTTTACCGCCAGCTTTCCCGGTGGCAATTAAATCGGTCATAGCCTTTTTTATCTCCTTATTGCTATCCCGGAGCTCCTTGTTCTTTTCTGAAAGATTATGTATTTCCTTCTGCGCATCGGAGGCGTTCAGGGTTAACACCCATTCGATATAGTCAGGTTTTAATTTTGCCATAAGAGTAAATTTTATAAGGCAAAATTATCCTGGTGTAAAGTGGCGGAAAAGGACATAAAAAAAGCCCGTAGAACCATTCTACAGGCTTATTATACTAAGAAGAAAGTATTTTATCTCTTAAATGTAAAATCCGAAGGATCAAAATATCCTTTATCCTTAATTGTTGCCTGATCAAACATCCGGCAAACGTACCAAGTTAAAGGTACTGATATAAGAGGCGTCACGATAAAGGAAAGAAAGGCAAAAGCAAGCCACCCGGATAAAGTAGCCGGTTTATGCTTACATCCTACGAAAAAAGCTATTACCAGGAAAAAGCCGATCAGAAATAAAATATCTTCATATGTCATATAATTACTATAAGATACAAGTAATAAATAATTGGAAATAAGCCCGCCCGAATTGGGCCGGGCTTAATTGATATATCATTTCTCACGAAATAATACATCGGGTGTATTAAGTTCTTTTTTATGAAGTATAATAGAAACCTTATAACAGGTTGTATTATCAAAATTGAGCGGAAACTAATTCATTTCCTATTTTCTTTATTGCTATCCTTATTTTATCATACTGTTTTTCACCGACATTCGCCACTCCGGACGCATACTGACGCATAAGAGACGGATTTATACCAGCAACCTCTGCTATCTTTGAAATATTGAGAAATGAAAAATAATTAAAGAATGATTGTAGATCATATTTATAAGAAAATTCCAATACTGGAACCTCCTTGCCTTCTTCCGCTAACATCTCTTTTATTTCCTCGTATGATTTCAGAAAATCAGCCTTAGCCGCTTCCGCTGTATCTCCGTAGCCGGCCAATCCAAAATCCGGTAACTCTTCTTCCATAAAACAGGAATAATAACCGTCTTTCGCACGTTCAAACAAAACATTCACTTTCATACTATTTATTTTTAAATGTGGCAGGCAATATTACCTGCCACTATCGCACCTAAAAGTCTTAAATTATGAAGTAAAGAAGTGCGGGGATTAAATCCCCAGCACTTTTCTTGCGTTACGTTCTATGTGAAGAGAAACCTCTTTAGACCCGTGACGGGGTATCGAAAACTTTTTGCCAGTCTTGGGACTGAACCAAACATCGTGTTCTCCGCCATGTCTCACAACGTAACAACCTGCCGCCTTTAATTCGGCGTAAAGTTGATTGTACTTCATAAAATAAAAGAACTTTTAAATACAGTGCAAATATAGCAAATTTGCAATAACCATGCAAATAATACAAATACATTTATTGCGAATTTGCTATATTTTAACATCGTAATATAAAGAATGAACTTTGGAAGATAACAACACACTTACTTTAGCGAACTGACAAACATTTCCTTTACCCTTTCCCTTACATAATCCTGATATTCATATTTAATCTTCCCGAGTGTGTCATGATATAGAATCCCGTATATCTGCCGGTTATAAATCTGGTAATTACCGTGTTTCTTCATATCCAGGAAGCGGGTATATAATGGAAGGTTAGAATGTGCGATTACTCCTTCGCCGTCCGGAATGACCGAATAATTCGGGTTCTGTAGTGCGGCCATTAATGCACCGGATCGCCCTTGTATGATCTCCCCGGTTCCCTGTACTTTCCTACGCTCACGGCCTTTCTGGTAAATCCGTTTGGTAGCGATATCCAGTTGGGCTTGAAATATGTCCTGTATTCCACGCCCGATCCGGTCGGTAAAGAAATCCGTTTTAAAATTCTCGGCCATTCAGTTATTCATTTTTTGAAAATCCGGTAATAATGTGCCTTTCCCCGGGTTCGTCCTTAACAGTTTCATTTTTCTTGTTAGAGGTATATTTATATCTCCAATAGGTACATAATGTACCATTTACACCTATTGTAATAATACATATTATAACAGCTAACCAGAACCACGCAAAAGCATCCATTAGCATCTTGTTTTAAATGAGAAAGCCAGGCTCCACCCTGCAAACGTCCTGTAAAAGCCGGATTCCGGAAGAGTGGAAAGGCTGGTTAAATCCAGTTCCTTAGTGACAGGGCAACCAGTGGCAGAATCTTCTATCAGCATTTGTTTGATACGCTCCATAACCGGCTGCACCTCTTCGATAGTCTCATAAGCCCCTTTACGTTGGGGATCGTACTTGCTCATAAGGAAAATAACGCATAAATTATTTTCCCTCACATTATCAGCCGAAAGGCTGGCACCCGTTCCCGACGGGATCAGAATAAAGAGCACCGGACATTCTTCTTTTGATAGCCCCTGTATCGTCTTACTCATTTCCTCGTCAATGGTAACGGGTAGCACCTTCTTTATTTCAGGAATACGTTTTTGCACGCCTTCCCAGTATTCACGGTAAACCTTTATATCTATCATATTGTCAATCCCTGATAACGTTTTGCCTCCCATTCACGGCGGGTAACAAGCCCCGGAAGAATCTTACCGCCTCCGTATATCCACTTTTTAAACTCTGCCGGTATGGATGAATCATACGCATCTGCTCTGATCTTCTTATAAAGCGTTGATTTCTTTAATTTTCCGATACCTACATTAAAGCAAAAGCTTACTACCGCGTCAAACTGGTACTGTCCCAAATCAAGGGGAAGCGCGTTTACCTGGTTTTCTACCGCCCTGATATCCGATTCAAAGAAAGCATCGGCCTGGGCCTCGGTGATAACATCACCCGGTTTTACACCGGCCGTATGACCGTAACCGATCGTACATACTCCCGCGGCACATACATACGCTTTCAGGCGTAACCCTTCAAATTTCTTGATCTTGTTTTTTGTTCTTGTTGTCGTTCTCATTTCTTGTTACGTTTTTGGTACAAATACTCAAATTTACATTTATACAGATAAAGCAATACATCCCAGAAGGGCGTATCGTCCACCTCCTTTTTATTACCGAATACACCGGAAGCCGCCACCTCAAAGACTATCCCGGTCCAGCCGGTTTTATCGTCCGCCTTCCGGTCCTCGGATGCCAGCTTCTGAAACAATATCCGAAAGTCGATAGCTTCACCACCGATATAAACCGGTCCGGAAAGAACCATTTCCCAAACAGCGGAAAAGAAGTTTACCGCATGAATGGCAAGCAAGGAAGGAACGGCCGGTATCTTCTCCGGGTCCTTATACCGGTAAAGCTTTAACGTGATATCCTGGAAGATTTCATTTATAGTCGATTCGTCCTTTTCTGCCGCTGCCTGCTTGCTTTGCTGCAACAAATCCAGGCAATCACAAAAGTTACCGAAAGTAAGACCGTTCAGCATGTCACCGACACCATGCCAGCCCCCGAAATCCTGCATCAGATTACGACCGGTTTTCAGAATGGGCGTAACGATCCGCTCGCCCTCCTTACCGGTTGTATAAGAGAAAAAGCCGTCCAGCTTTTCCAGTTGCCCGTCCAGCTCCCGGATGATCTCACGCCGGTACATGGTGTAATCTGCTTTCATACCCAGAAGGTAAGAAAGCCATTTTACGCGGAACTGTCCGGGGCTGATCGTACCGCGGTTCATCAGTACCGCCAATATAAGAAACTGTCGGTACTGCTCACCGCTGACTTCATCCAGACAGGAAGGGACCTCCACCGTCTTACTATTATATGTAAACTTCTCCATGTCCGGACATTAAAAAGTTATTCCCCTGGATTGTACGGTAACACCCGGTATATAATAATCCACCGTTTCCGACTGCGCATCCAGTTCCCTAATGATATCCTGCAATACATCCAGGTAAGCCGCCGCGTCCTGCTCCAGACTGTTAGCAACCGATTGCCGGGCCTCTTTTTCCGCCCGCAATTTATCCCGTACGGTTGTGCTCTGCTGTACCTGTACGATTCCATTAGGCAGAACTTCCACCGGTAAACGTTCAACGGCCTTTTTTATGGTGAGAAGTGCAAGCGGGCGGCGTACATACTCCAGCAATTTCTCCATTAAAACGGTATCGCCTTCAATCAGTTTGTTATAACGGCTCCGGGTGATAACAGGTATTATCTGCCCGTCCTGGACTTCCCGGATCATAGGAATAAGCACCAGGAAAAGCCGATGACTTCCGATATTATAATATTCATCGAACGTTTCCTTATTCTGAATAAGAAGCCGGTTTATAGCCTTTTTCTTAATGCCGTTTATCCAGAAATCAAACTTTTCGCGATCCAGTAGCTCCACCAACGCGTCTACGGCTTCATAAGCCAGGTTCCGGATATTCTCTTCATCCTTGAACTCCTGTAAGGCAGTCATACCCGTTTCATTCTCTCCAAGATGTTTTCCACGTCCGGCCGTTCCGTGTTGTGCGTCCAAAGTGGGAATGACCTTTAACCAGGTAAACATCGCCACCGCCTGCTGCATCAGCCGCAAAGTTTCCGCCATGCTGTCCGTTTCCCTAACATCCGCATGATCTTCACGGTAATACTTATCTACCGCGTCTATGGGTTCCGTTCCGATGATAGCCTGTAAATCCCGAATCCCCAGCGGTAAGATAGGTTCCCACTTGGTAAAATCAAGATCATTATCGATTAATCCCAGAACACGGACTATTTCACCGGCCCCGTCACCGCCTTTATTAAATAACCTCGTCATTTGCTCGATCTCTTTTTAGTGTATATGGTTTCCAATTATCAAAATCTTTCGTGAAATTATTTATTTCATCGTAGAACTCCTTATAAAAGCGGGCCAGCCCGGTATCTATCGTTATACAGGTCTGCTCCGTGCGCGGATTGGTGTTTATATTGGCCGAGCTTTCTATTACAAAATCAAAAGCATTACCAAAACCGGCCATTACTTTAGCATGGTTACGGAAGATACAGACACGTGATCCAAAACGTTCCGCCACCTTCTTTAAGTATAAATAAACATCCGCATAGGAACCTTGAAAGATTTCACCTACATAAAAATCCGCGTGCCCTATGTCTTTTCTCTCCAGCCATTTCTCCACCTCCTTAACATCGGTAATTGCCATACACCAGGTAGAAATTAGAACATATTCTACCGGTTGTTGCTTCACGATCACACGAAGATAAGTAAGGCTGTCAACGTCCCCATGACTGATACAGTGATAAGCTGCCCCTTTCTCAAAATGCCAGGGCAAACACTCTTCCAGGTGCAGCTCCGATTTTACTCGCCGGTCAAAATGAACGTTTTTCGTCCGGCGGGCCTTTATATGCTTGTCCGGGCTATCATTGGCCCGGTTCTCTTCCGGTTGCCGGTCGTTTACCGGTTCTTCCGGCACATCTTCCGGTTTTGGTGTGAAAAACAGACTACGCATTTTCTTTCATACGGTTAGAGGGTGAAACGTTCTGTTCCGCTTCTACTATGGTACGATAAAGCCCTACTTTCGTAGTGGTACCCGGAAAATTGGCATTAATATACTGCTGTAACGGTTTACAAAGGATCATGTCCGGAATAGCCGTTTCGGAAGCGTTATACACTTTCAGACTATATAATTTCTCCGATCCAGAAGAGAGCTTGTTTTCTATAATCAGATTTGAAAGTACCGGATCAAGACCGAAGCCGGAAGTAGCGGCAGCGTCCGCCTTATTTGATATCTTAATTTGGGCGTCCACATAATCCTTTATCTTCTTATCCAGCGGCTCCACCGTCCAGCCCTCAAAGTTATTCGCTTCCGGATTCCAGAATTTAGTCGTGTGCATGTATTTCCCGGCGTTCTGCCTTCCGGTAATGTTGGAGGCGAATTTCTCCATAGCTTCGTCCTTAAAATCTTCCAGCATTTGGGCCGTGTATTTTTCGCCCGTACGTTCGCAAACTTGTTTTATACGTGCTTCCGCGCGGTCCCAGTAAGACTGCGGCGATTCGATATGTAGGGAAATAGCCGAAGCGTTTTCGTTATAAGCGATTAGGATAGCGGCCAGACCGCCGGCAAGCTCCAGCCAGTCAAGCGCACCCAGAAAACGCGGCGTACTCATGAAATCCTTGCAAAAGGAATAGATATTATAGTATTTCACAGAAACCGGATATTTGAACGGGTGGGCCGGATCAAAGACCGGGTAACGGTAAGTATAAGCCGGATCAGGATAAGGAAAGTCGCCCACAAGTACTTCCTGCGGTTCATCCTCGCCGTCGGGGGGATATACCAGGCGGGCCTTCTGATAGGGAATATGTTCCAGCCGTACCAAACGCCCGGGATTGCCCACACGCGGCGCACGGTTCCGGACAAACTTTATAAAAAAGCCCTGCATGTGTGTTAAGTCTACGAGTGAGCGATGAAGAACCGTCGTGTAATCCCACGACTCCAGGTCGGTAGTTATTTCCGGATCGAGTTTCCAACGCCGGTAAAAACGGTTATTGTCTTCGTCGATTGCATCCTCATACAGCCGCGGGCCTTCTCCCCACTGTAAACCGGCTATTTTACCCATAATACCTTCACCGGCGTAGAATTTATCCAGTAAACGCATGACCTCGCCCGGCATGTCGTTATTATCACCCATGGGAACGATAAAAGTACCGTTTACGCTGATCTTCCGCGAAAAGAAAGCCCCCCGCCGGTTTAACTGGATGCTGGAAGGTTCCCAACCTTTACCGCGGCCACCGATAGAAAAAGAGATCAAGCCCTTGTCACTGCCGGTATCTATAATTCCAAAGTTACCACTTCGTCTTATTTCCATAATCTTAAATCGTTATTCTTTTCCCGTTGAACTCCATTACCAAACATTCCCAGCAATTCAGCGGCCGGCCCGTTGTGGTGTCCGTCAGGAATAGTTTATAGCTTGAATTTTCGATGCTTTCATCCGTCGCCTTTTTCCTCAAACGGGCGGCCGTGAGTATCACCATGTCGCCGCCGTCCCGTGTCTGCCGGTTCCATTTCCGGAACTTGATAGAAAAGGTTCCCCCGGAAATGGTAATCCGTTTCATCTGTTCTACCGCTACATAAAGGTTTATTTTTTCCATAGCCGGCGGATAAAACTATTAATCCTGCCCCAGTTATCATGGACCAGGCAAAAGGATAGAAAGAAAAACATGAATTTTAGGAACGTCCATAAGCTACACCCGTTTGTAACCTTTTCTTTTTCCTGGCTTTGTTGCTTAACGTCGGATTTACGGGTAACAACTGTTTCCGCTTGACTGGTAGTTTCCTTATGATCCTGGAAGGAACTGCTTTGATTCTTTCCAGTTCTTTTTTCAGTTTTTCGGTTGCTGAAATCAATTTCTTTAATTCTTCCGAGGCTGTCGTAGTTGATACGGATATGCGTACTATCTTCCCGGTAAACGTCAAGTACGTGCTCCTCATTGCTTGAATCTCTCCGCGCAAGTTCAATAACTCCGTCAGTAGTTGTTTGTTTTTCTTCTCCAGTTGCTTCTGTAACCGTTTTTCGTGTAACAGAGCGAGAAGAACGACAACCGTAAAAACAAGCTGCAAAACAAATAAAAATAAGTAGGTGTACGATTCCATGTCTCATGTTTATTAAGTCGTTAATTATTATTAGTGTCAAAAGTGATAGATTTACGGTTCGGGCAATTCTTCACACCGCAAAGAAACGGCTTCATAGTGTCCATTACACGGGCGTTCTGCTTGATTGCCTTTTCCATTTCGTTACATTTCTGCAGGACTTCCTTGTACTTGTTGTCCACTTCGTCAAACCGTTTTTTCTGTTCCTGGTACGCGTTCTTTAGCTCCTTACGGTCATTCTTCATATCCTCGATTAGTTCCTGGTAAACCTCTTGTACTGACTTCATGGCATCAGCTTCCGCCTGTTTACGGGTATATCGGAGAGTGAATAACCAGGTCAGTCCACCCGTGCAAAGAGCCGTAATAATCGCTGTAATTATCGTTTCCGTCATATTGATAGAGTTGAAAATTTTACATTATGGTCCAGACGGTACATACATGCGTCAAATAGCCCGCCACGATCCCGGCCAGGTCTGCCAGAATATCCTTCCAGTCCCATTTATTACCGGGTGACATTTTATCCCCGTATTCCTTACCCAATGAAGCACCCAGGGCAAAGGGAACACCATAATCACCCAACAGGGCACATATAGCGTAATTAATCCCGAAATGCTTCCATTTGTCCGTTCCTATTTTCATAATTTGAATGATTGGTTACTGCAAAGGTGGGAAGAACGGACACGGACAAAAAGGACATAAAAAAGAGTGCCGGGAACCACCCCGGCACAAACAAACCCTAACCTGGGACTTAAACCCAACGGCTGCCTTTTCAGCCGGTATGCTAAATTATTAATATTAAGGATTAGACAGCTTTTCGATGTCTTTTTTCATCATACGTAAAGTTCTGATTCTTTCTACTATTTTTTCAGCGGAAAGAGGTTCGCCCCCTTCATCGGTCAAATCGTCGATCGTTTCCTCTATTACTCGTATGTAACAAGCGGAAACCGGCTCCGTCTTAACTTGCCACTGCTTCAATATTTCGGCACTTTCATCTGTTATATGTGCGCCGTTTACTTCTATGTCTTTCATAACAAATCTTTCTTTAAACGTTTTTAATCGGTGTAGTCTCTAAGGTAGTGAAATCAATTATTCCGGCCTGCCGGTATATCCCGAGGGCGACTTTTCTAAACCGTTCATAATTACGTCTGTCAATGGGCGATAACTGCCACTTCTTCATGTCTTTCATCAAATCCGGTATATTATTAGCACTATTATACATACAGTTGTTTTTGCCGTACTCGTGATGAAGTAATACAGACTGAAAATCACCGGAGTAAACAACCAACCGTAAACGTTCAAGTTCGAGAAAAGCAAACTCATTGTTAACCTTCCCCACCTTGTATGCTCTTAATTCAATGGAAGGCGCACCGTATTCACGTCTAACGAAAAATAAGATATCAGGATTATTTGTATTCATTTGGTACCTCCTTTTAAGTCTTCTAATTTAATATGTGAAATACTTGTTATACTTTCCAGTACCCCGTCGCATATACTTTTAACCCTTAATCCGCGGGAACCGTCTTTCTTGGGTAAATTCAGGTGATAATACGGGCGATTCCTCCAGAATGTAATCCGGAAAATCCAGCCACGAACTTTAAAAGTAGCATTACTTATTTTATAATCAACCTGTACCAGATCACCCGATTTAAATTTACTTTCTTGTAGAAACATCCCCTGTATTTCTTCCTGTTCCTTCTTTATTTCCTCAATTCTTTTATCATTGTTTTGTAATTGGGTAAGTAACACTTGCTGATATTCAGTATATATCATTCGGCACCTCCTTTCTTTTCTATCTGGGGACGCTCTGAAAACCTATATATTCTTTTAACCCGGTAAATAAAAAAATAGGCTACCGGCTTGTCACAGCCGTTATTATGTGTTTTAGTGTCCTGGTCTATATGAATAAACCCGCTACCGGAAGATATCTTCAGCGGCATTGTTTTAGGGTATTTCTCGTTCAGCTCCTTTACCTTTGCTTCCAGTTCAGTTTTAAAAGCATCGAAGGAAATTTTATCAGGGCAAAGCGTATTACCAAACTGGTTTGCAAACTCTGCCATTTCAGCACATTTTCGATTCTGTGGCTTATATTCGTTAAGCTCTATAAAATAAGATGTCATTTTCGGCCTCCTTTCTGTACCTTCTTTGCCCGGTACACACAAACAACTGCACCGATAACAGCCGGCGGAAAGATAAAGGTTAGACAGAACCAGGCAATAGCAGATAAATAATAAGCATCGGAAGCCGAGTTTACGGAACAATCTTTTTCCAATTCCTGAAAATAACGATGTTGGATCGTGTTTACGTCCGTGCTACCAATACGGAACGAAGGCACGTAGCTTGTGCCGGATTGAAGTTCTTTTTTCATAACGGTGTAATTTTGACTATTTTACATGGGAAAGGCGGTTACCATTTCCCCTAATTCGTCAAAATTACACCGCAAACCGTCCGAAGATCGGGTTATAAGTTAGGGAAAGGCAACCGCCTTATATATCCAAAATAGATAAATACCGAGCATAAAAAATGCCCGTTGTTTATTCGAGCCAATAACCGAGACTCACCGGACCGCACCAGCGGTGTAATTTTGACAGGGGCAAATGTCGGTATTAAAATCTGAACAAAAAAAAAAAAACGTTAATAAAAGTTTATCGGAAAAAGAAAATTTATCGACTCTATAATTCGTTACTTCGTAACAAAAACGCCCGCCAGAATTGGCGAGCGTTAATCTATTCTCATGGTTCATATCTCTTTTGAGTTTCACCCTCTTCATCACTTTCCTTTTTCATATTTCGCATAAATAAAGGAACTTTCTTTTCAACCTCTTCATTTTTATTCTCTTTATCTTCCATGGCCGCTTTCTCCATGTCTTCAAAATCTTTTTGTGTTATAATTCCTTCTCGTATTTCATCATCAGAAACTATATCTTTACTTAATAACCAATGATATACATTTTGATTCGTGCTCTCATTTGTAACAACATACGCCTGCTCAAATTTCCACCGAAATTTTGCTAAATAATTCATGGCGTCTACCATAGAATTAAATTCAATTTTCTTCCCGGATTCATCTACCATAAACGTTTTGTATTTTCCGAAATAAGATGTTTTTTGCCCGAAGTCTATTTGTATTTTGACTTTAGAACTTAAGACTTTCCCTGTACCAACAATTTCACAAAACGTTTTTCGAGTTTCTTGTGCTGTAGCTGCTACTACTAAAATAGCCAACACGGTAATTAATAATAATTTCTTCATATCAGTAACTTAAAATTAGTGTATACTTTCGTCTGTACCACCCGTAAGTTCTGACGGTTATATGCAATGTAATTTTGACGGCTGCAAAAATACTTAATATGTACAATTATAAAGAATATCATCCCCAAAAATGAAAGGCAACCGCCCCAAAATACACGGTAATTCATGAAAAACGCCCCAAAAAATGAAGTAAAAACGCATAAAAAACATGCTTTTTCGCGTAAAATTTTGGTCTAAATGCAGATAAACGACTGAAAAACAGTCAAAAACCGGAGAAAATTTCAAAAACTAAAAAAATGACACCTTCCGAAGACCGAGCCGCTCAGAAGTCGGAAAGCAGTTGCCCTCCCCCTAAAAGGTGAAATATGACCTCTGGGGAGGGGTACCCGTAACCTGGTAACACAAAAAAACGCCGGAAAACCGATTTTCCAGCGTTACAAGGCAATTACCTTTTATGCCTGTTCTCTATCCATTGATCCACAAACGAGTCGGCCTGCAGCGTCCGCTTACCTCGTACTAAAGCTATCCAGCCGGGGCGCATCAGTAAGTATTTGAAAGCGTCGGAGAAATTGGTGGATAACATCGGTAGTTTTTTCGGTGCCAGCTTTTCGGACTTCTTCACTTTGAACACTACTTTAGAGTTACCCCGGTATTTGATTTCAGCCTTTGCCTTTTCTACGGAACTAACCATTTCTTTACAGTTCACCGCATCAACCAACAGGATAGGCAGGTTATTGTTGGTACCGCCCATAATCTCCTGCATGAAGTCGTATTCCGCATCCTGCCGGATAACTGCCTGTTTACGGCTCTTTAGGTTTACGATCCAGCCGGTACGGTTCCCGCTGCCGTCTTTTTCTATGGCGTCTTTGATCTTACCCGCGTAATCCTCCTTCTGTTTCTCAAAGTTATTACCTGCACGGTCATAGTACAAATCCAGTTCTTTGTATTCGTGGTTCTGGAAGAAGGTGAGGAACTGGTCGGCGATCTCCCGGAACCAGCCCGGCGGTATCTCAAAAAAGTTCTTATGTACCCGGTAATAAGCACCGTCCGCCTGACCGATCACCAAAGAAAGCATATTACCGAAGTCCATACCGCCTTCAATCGTTTTATCATGGTGCAGGTACCGGAGTTCCCGCGAGCTGTAAGCGGCTTCCCCAGACGCGGTACCGTTATAATACTTATGTCCTTCACCAAACAACACATAGAAACGTAAATCCCTGCGAAGACCGGGACGCATACCCACCACCGACTTTTTAAATTCGTGAAGCTCCAGCGTACCATTATACAACCGCTTTAAATAATCAATCGTAAGTATCTCAACATTAGCGAATGAAGAAGCGTTAAGAAAGAACGTTTGTCCTTTTCTCAACTTCAACAAAGCCCGGTCGTAATATTCAATATCCCGTTTCAAACGTTTCAGTTTCAAGGGGGAAGGTTTGTTCTTTCTTTGTTCCCGTAAAAGGGAAATTATCAAGTCATTACGTACGCTTGCCGCCTGTACTATTTTAATGATCCGTTCCGGGTCCATTTGCTTGACATACCGGAAAAACCAGTCGTACTCGTTTTCATCGATATCCGGCATGTCGGTAGTAATGGTTATCCCAAGGAACAAATGGGAATGTCCATAAGTGATCGCATCACCGCGAAGAATAGGCATAGCGCGGTTTACTTTCATTTCCTTGTCGTACTTCGCTTCATCATAAAACAGATGTATTACAGACTTTCCGGCAAGCAGCGAAGGGTTATCCAGTGATCCCATGAAAATAACACATCCATTCCAGAAGCTATAAACATGCTTGTAATCATCCACGATAACCGAACATTTACGCCGCCAGGATTCAGGCGGGCGGGTATCTTTTACATAGTGTACCCCTTCGATCAGGCCCATGAGCTGCCAGCCCTTCTGAACGGCCGGCATTATATTATCTTCCAGGTTACTGTAGGTATTGGCAACAAAAGCGAACGCACCGCCGGGCATTTCTTCCACACAACGGGCGGAACGTCTGGCTTGTATAACGGTGGATTTGGCCATACCGCGCCCGTCAACAGATACAAGGATAGTAGTATCGATCCAGTCTGTCAGAACCTGGATTATATGGCCGTATTTTATCTCCACATCATCGGCGTTACTCACCTTCGTTGTCTTCCCCGAACTCTTTGATATCATACAACATACGTTTTTTCAGGTCAAAAGCTTTAATACGCGCATCCTCTTTTATATTATCACGTACAATAACAGGAATTTCCGGAATCGCATCGATAAACTCTTCCAGTTCTTTACGGTCGATTTCAGGAACACCCAGATCCTTACGGCTGGTAGTATAAATAACCGTACTTTTCTGTGCAAGCAGTTCCTCCGGTATTTCGGCCTGTTGATCCTTGTAACATCCGCGAAGTTCCGCCGCCAATTTCAGCAGGTTCTTAGCCTCCTTCACATTTCCCATAAGAAAGACGGTATTCGCCCAGTTTTCGGCCTTTTCAGCATACAGATTAGCGAAAGCCTGCGGGCGTACGTTATCCTGCGTATAAAAGAAATTGAGACTGTCAGCGTACACCTGGCGGGCCATCCAGTCCGAAAGCCCGTAAGGTTCCGACTTCAAAAGGCGGATGATGCCGGCCTTTGTCACCAACTTACCATTTATACGCATACGGGCACGAAGTCCCCGTACCATTTCCATAAGGCTGTAATATTCCCTTTCATCGGGCGCGAGGGCTTCCAGCGTACCGGTAGAAAGAATCCTTTGAATCTGGTTGATATCCACCTTGTCAAAGTCTATTCGTGAGGGCTTAATTAAATTCGTCGTCATCCATTTGTTCGATTAAACGTTCGAAAGTATGTCTTTTCCGTACGGCCTCCAGCTGTTTTATAGCTTCCACGTTTCCACCTTCCGCCGCTTCATGGAGTTTTATTTCAGGGGCGGCACGTGCTACCAGAATCCCTTCCCGGATCAGGAAGTTAACGGAAGTTCCTACCGTTTCCGCATCCCGGACAAAAAGCCCGGCATCCTCCAGAGAAAGCCCCAGGGAAACAGTTATATCTTTCGGGGAATATCCTAAAGAAGACAAACGCCGTACATCCTCCTTTTGCTGCGCATCCAGGTAAATACTATCCACCACCGTTAAATCGTTCATACGCATCTTTTATTCGTTTCTGTGCCGTGAAATAATAAATTTCGTCCTGTTCCATTAATACAAAGTTCCGGCCGCTTTCAATGGCTGCCACGGCTGTAGTACCAGAACCGCCGAAAGTGTCCAGTATCAGATCGCCGGGCTTTGTACTGTCTTCAATCAGTTTACGGATCAACGCCACCGGTTTTTGTGTGGGATGAACCTTTTCACCTTCTATCTTTTTGGCACCGGACGAAAAAGATCGGATATTATCTATTACGTTTGTGGCACCGATAGAAACACCATTTCCACAATGAAACAAAATAAGCTCATGTATAAAAGCGTAATGATTACCCGGCCCCGACTGTTTGTTCCAAACGATCATGTTTGACGCGCCTAAATACAAGTCAAACAACGGATAATAAAAAGCATACCCGCGCCAGTCCGTAAAAAAATACACGCAAGCACTGGGTTTCTTCACCCGGTTAAACTCCAGGAACAAATCCCGGTAAAAGGGTTTACAGATAGACAAATCTTTAAAGCTGCCTTTCTGCCCGTTGTGTGTCATTCCCAGGAAATAAGGCGGATCGGTTATTATACAATCTACGGAATTGTCCGGAACACGTTTCAACGCCTCCAGGCAATCCTCGTTATATATTTGGTTTGTAATCATTGAAAAGTTGTTTAAGCCGGCTTTCTTCTTTTTCTATCCGGAGGGTTAATGTTTTGAGCTGGTGCCCCAGCTCCGAGCGGTCGCAAGGATGAGAGAAACGACCCAGGTTCTTTGTGATCCGTTGCCGTTTCCCTGTCAGACTGGCAATAAGTTCAATTACTTTTTTTTTCGTGCCTCGATTTCTTCCTCTATGGCTTTCTGGGTAGTCTCCCACTTCTGGATCAATGCAAGGGCACTCGCTTTCTTCTTCTCATCATCCCCGGCCTGTTCCAGTTTCGCCTTATTTTTTGAAAGGTTGGCGCGGGCGTTATTCAGGGCCTTTTGTATGTCGATATCCGAAAGGTTCTCGACGCCCTTACGGACGGACAAACTTTTTACCTTCTCACATTTACCCAGAATCTTTCCGTTTTCCCGGTAATATTCCAGTTCGTCCCACATATCGCGGTTAGCGATGAAGTTTTCCACGACCGCCTGCGCTTCCTGTGCTGTAGAAAGTGAACTGACATCATCCGGCGTAGCTTCCAGGCGGGCGAAAGCTTCCTTATACTTCCCGTATGCGGTAAACATGTCGGAAACAAGTATTTTCAGAATGTCGGGACAATCCGGAGAGTTCAGGAAGGTAAATTTCTCGCGGAAACGTATCATTTTGGTTACGGTTTCCGGAGCTGCCTTGTATCGTTTCTCCGCCTGATCCAGTTCCTCTTCCAGTTCTTCCACACGGTCGGCATTTTCATCCATGGAAAGAACCTTATCCCGGAAATCAGACGAAACGAGTTCTTCCACGCTGACACCGAAAGATTCGGCAAGTTCCAGCAGCAAATCATCGCTGTATTTTACCGACGTTTTAGATGTTTCATCCCTGGCGGGTTCCATTTTTACCGCGGTCGGCTGTTTGGAGTTGCGCCGGATTGTCTTAAATTCACGTTCGGAAAGCCCGGCCAGCTTCCGTAGTTCCTCTAAAAGAATGGCCTTCATCGTTTCCGTTTCTCCCTGCCGGCGAAATGACTTCTTTAACATACGGTTGATACCGTATTTCTCGTATAGTTCCACGCCCTGGATAAAATTACGCGGACCGGCCAGATAGGTAATAATTTCCTGTTTCATACTATATAAAAATTTGATGATACAAAGAAAAAAGGGGGCAATTACCCCAAAAAGGACAAAGGGTGGCCGGGCATGTGCTGCCGGTCACCCTTTGAATTACATGAAAACCGTTTACTTACGCCTCATAACGGCTTTGTTCAATCCATTTCATAGCCTCCGAACCGTCGTTAAACGCCCGCAATGTCAGTTGGGAACCTTCGGAAGCGGTAAACGTCTTACCGCCTTTCAGAAGGAAATTACCGCCTTTTTCCACTGTTGGCGCAACGCCCGAACACCCCATAAGGGTAATTACCGATCCATGACTTCCACCGGTAACACCGGCTATTTTGGCCGCACCTGCAGAAAGCTGGTACTGCCCGTCTGTCTGGTAATCTATATCTGTAGCCCCGGCTTCCACTACGGCCACCGGCTCTTCCAGGGTATCGGTACCCCGGTAAATGGCGATATCATCCCCTTTGCTGATCTGGGTGAAAGTAAGCTCGTTCGTATTCGATTCATTGGAACCGGTATAAGATACGGATAACTTACACGGGTTACAGGGCGTTCCGATCAGATCGGCAGGCTTTCCGCTACAATAACGGAGCACAACGATACATTTCTTAGACAGCCAGTTTGTCTTAAACTCGCGAATTTCCTGTTCGTTACCGGGATGATTGAACTTAATGGAAGGCGTATAGCCTTCGGCGTCCGTTTCTCCGTCACTGTTGGAACTGATTTCAGCGGTACCGGGTGTCAGATAAATACCGATCGCATAACGTCCCGCCTTCATTACGATATCCTCTTCGATAACCACGCCGGCATCGTTTCTCGGCGGAAAGGAAAGAATATCGTCAACGTCGTAAATTACGAGCTGATCCTTGGGCTGAATACCGTTACCGGGATTACCGGCCGGCCTTCTTACGCTTGCTTTTACGTATGTCATAACTTAATGATTTATAAGGTTATAAAAAGGAAGGGATAAAGTACCCCTTCCGTTAAAAATTAGCCTCTTGCCACTTCGTAGAATTTACCGTCGGCGGCTTTTGCCAGCTTGATAAACTTACCTTCGGAAAGTGTCATAGCTTCGGTTAAGACAAAGTTTCCACCGGTCGCAATGGTGGAAGCATATTCAGAACCGCTTCCGTAGATCGTGTAAACGACACCGGCTTCCGCATCGGTAAAGTTAGTGATTGCCGTTGCCTTTGTATTCTCGCCGGTAACGAATACTTCACCGTCAAGCAAGGAAGGTGCTGTTTCATCCGGCGCAAACTGCAACGCATCGGAAGAAGCATTTTCGCGGCCGATCTCGATAAATTTACCGTCGGCACGTTTCATCAGTTTAATAACATCCCCCTTGTCGGGATGCCAGGCCTCGGAAATAAGTTCAAAGTTTCCGCTTTTCTCAATCTTAACGCCTTTATCCACGCTTCCGCATTTTAGGGAAATAACCGTACCTACCGGCGCATCTTCAATATCGGTAATAGCAAATTCGGCTGTATTGGCTATGGTAACAATGGAGGTATGAAGCTTGGCCGACGGGTTCTTGTCCTTGTCAGCGTCCACAAAGTAAGACGCCGGGCGGTCATACTCATTACAGAAGATCATCTGACGGTTATAGTCCATATCTTCTTTCTTGGTGTACTTGAAGCCCACGGCAATAGCCCAGATACTTTCACGCCAGTTACTCCATACTTTCAGGCTCCAGTCTTCCTGCTCCAGGTTGAAAGCCGTCATTTCACCCGGCTTGTCCTCGTAGGTTTTAATGTTGCCTTCAAACGTCCAGAAGATACGGTGGTGGTTGTCAGCATTAGGAACCGGGATAATTTTCACCGCCGGATATTCCTTTACATACATAATATTAGCCTTGTAATCCTGGTTCTGTCCGTAATGCAGTTCATTGTATTTATGATACAATACAATAAAGTGCGAAGGCATATAAAGGGCCAGATTACCGCTGTCACGAAGAACCGCCGGGATCATGGAAGTACCCTTGTACACCTTTTCACCGATGTTTGCTTCGGTAAGTTCTCCCAGCTCGAACGGCTTGATCTGGTAAACGAACTTTCCGTTATTGATATCGGTATGTCCGTTCACCTTCTTGTTCAGGAACTCATACAGACCGTCAGCTGCAGCAAGTGCTTTGCCCGGTTCGTTCAGATTCGGGTCCTTACGGATTCCGTTAATACGGCGTTGTTCGCGCTCGTTATGCAACTTCTTGGCGGTTTCGGCCAGGATGTACTCAATAAAAGACCATTTGATAGGGTTTGAACCTTCCTTGTTCAAAGTGCCGATCCAGGTTTTCTCCAGGGCTTTTAAATTTTTGAAACGGTGTGCAAACATCACGTTGAACATGCGCAAGGTTTCATCGTCGAACTCGTAGGAACCTTTAGTCACCTTATCGAAGTCGGATTCCTCATTGCCGGCCTGTGAGAACTCACCCAGCCAGATATTAACCAGCGTAGCCAAATCCTGATAACCGGATTCAAGCGGGAAAATACTTTCAATGGAAGGAAGTTCCATTAAAAAAGACTGCAAACGCTGTTGCCAGGGAATACGGTAAAAAGCTCCGAGGTCTTCCTTCAAACGGCTGTAGTCAAGGGAACTGGCTTTCGGAAGAGCGATCATTTCAAAACCGGCAGCCTCCATTAACGCAGCTTTGGCGCGAAGGTTATACGGGCGGTCCAGTGAGAACATTTCACCCTGCAAGCCCCCCAGCTGTTTTTCATCCCGGAGATTGAAAGCCCCTTTACCGTCCGCCTGGGCGTTGTGCTGCTTCCCTTTGCCCGGATCATCTTCCGCAGCGGCTGAAAGTTGGGCGATAATACCGGATAGCTTCGTTATCTCGGCATCCTTCTTGGCAATCAGCGAGGTGTTGTTCCGGTTTTCGTCACGCTGTTGCGTCTGCAAAGCTTCAAGCTGTTCCTGTGCCTGTGCCAGACGGGCCGCAGTATCACCCAACAAACCGCGAAGAAAAGCGGTAGTGGTAGGTTCTTCGTTTCCCTCTCCCTCATTCCCGGTTCCGGCTTCGTCCTGGAAGTCGTTCTCGAGGGACGCTTTAAACGCCGTGAGGAACTTATCAGAAAAACCGTAATTTTTCAGTTTTGTCATTTCCTCGGCCGTGATAGAGTTCTTATCCTCTACCTTGCTCCATTCCGACAGGCCCAACACGCCCAGAATGACAGCGGATAAACTCTTAAAATCCAATTTCATATATACAAAATTTTAAAGTTAATACTATATGTTATACATCTCGTTTACTTTTCTGACGGTAGCCTGTGCCAGTACCCATTTTACCGCGTCTTCCAACGTACCGAACTGATCGATATAGCCGTTTGCCACGGCTACGTCGCCGGTGAATATCTGTCCCCGGAAAAGGGGAAGTTCCGGATCGTAGGCAATACCCAGATTCCGACTGATCGCATCGCAGAAAATGCGGTGCATGACGGCCAGACGTTGCTTTATAGGCTCTTCGTTGTTGTCATCTTCAATCGCGCGGGTTTCATAGTTTTTCAGATCGGCACTATCCGGATAGATTTCCCGGTAATCAATGCCCTGTTTCTTGAAATAGTTCTTAAAGGATTGGTAAGTAAGCATAATACCGACGGAACCGACTTCACACATAGGGGAAGCGATAAAGGTTCTGCCGGCGGCGGTTCCCAGCCAAAAATGGGCACTTCCCATGGTACCGGCCACGTAGGTAGCTATAGGTTTGGAAGATTCGGCGATCATTTTAGCCGCCAGGTCCACATGCGCAACCATGCCGCCCGGACCATTGATCCACAGGACCGCGCCGCAAATCTTAGGATTATCGAAAACATCCCGGAGCTGCTTTTCCAGGCGGTAAGTCTCCCAGGAATACAAAGTACCTTCCAGGATAATGACGGCCACACTGTCAGCCGGCAGGGTGTCATCGTCCAGTTCCCACCGGTTGGCAAGGTAAGGCGTAGTAGCGTAGGCGGTTATTTTATTATTGTCGAGCCGTTTTTCGATCGCATCCAGGTTGCCGGCTGCAACACACGGCACAAGTAAAGAAAGCAACCGGTAATAATCATTATCAGCGATTGCCCAAGGTGCTGTAAAAATCTCCTGTATTTTGTCCACGTTCTCTTTTTTACGACAAAGAAAACGCCTATATCATAGGTAGAGAAGGACTGAAAGGAACCTACAGGAACGCATCAACGCCCGGACCCGTACCGGACAGGGTGCAGTTATACAGGCCCCCACCAATCTCAAAAGAAAAGGTAAGCGGGTAATCAGGAGAACCGGAAACACGGGTGTTACCCGTTTCGTCAGTATAGAGGGCGACAAAGGGCGTCACTTTCAGGTTTTCCAGGTAAAGCGTCTTATTTTGCGACACGTCGGCAAGCTTGAAGGTATGTTTTTTAGTATAGACGTCTTCATTTTTGCTGTCACCCGGTTTTAAGGTTCCCGGTACGATCATAAGAATATCAGGTTTTCCGATAGAGTGGATAACGACTTTCGAATGCACGATGCCAAAATGAATAATGTTGTAAACGGGAACCAGTTGCAGACTATGGGCGGCGGATATTAACTTTCTTGACATAATTACAGATATAAAGTATTGATAATCAAATATTCAGCATTTTTCGGACGTTTTTCAGCCAAAAACCGGACAAAAAAGGACAAACAGATACAGTTGGTAGGTAAAAAATAACTTGCTTTTTTACACTTTTTTTCGATTATAGGCCCTTTTCTTCTTACGCCTGAAACTGTCCCGCCACCGCTGGTAGTTTTTCAGCAACCCGTCTTCCTGAATGGAAGAGATATTATACTTTTTCAGGAAGGTAAAAACGGTTTCCTTAAATTCGATACCGTGCAGATGCTTGTTTTCGTCCATGAGTTCGTGAAGCTCGGCCCACATCAGGGCACGCAAACGCTTTTCAAGAATAGCGGTACCACGTACGGAAATATAATTGAACTGTTCCGGAGACTTGCCGCCGGCAAAATTGGCCTCCCGGCGGTCAGGCAGCATAAACTCCAGGTTGCCGCGGTCAGCCGGACAATTAACCGGCCGTTTCTCCATGAGATCGTAAATAGTCACATAGATATCGGACGAAGAAGGAAAACGGACGGTACCGATCGTTTCGTCGTAATATTTGCCCCGGACATACTCGGCCAGGTAGGATTCGATTTGTATTCGGGTGGTAATCATAGCAATAATATTCCTTTTTAAGGGCAAAGATATTCCTTTATCGGCTGTTGTTCTGCCATTTACGGGAAAATGTAGGCTTTCGACCGCCATTTTGATAAATATACTCCGGGAGAATAATTATAATGCACTTTTTCCTGCTGCCACACGGCCGGTATTTTCTCCGCCAGGCTGTGCTGATATAATCCGGTACTAAATTTCTGTAATTTCGTAACCGGGCAACCGATAAAGATAAAATCCTGTATCTTAGCAACTTAGCAACGTTACTAATTTCCGTTACAAAAAAATGGCAGGAAAACAGTTTGTAACCGGGCTTACCGGTAGAAGATAAAAAGGCCGGTGTTACAAACCGGAAAAATTCGTAACCGTTTTGTAACTGCAACTTCGTAACCTTTATTTCCTATTTATTTATTTGATTTTCAGACTTTTTTCTTTCAAGCAAACAAAGGTTACAAGGTTACTAAAATTTTGTATGAAATAGAGGTGGGGTATGGGGAGGGAAGCCAGGCAGGACGCATCTGTTTCCATACGAAAAGAGGGACCGACACTTTCGTATCTGATCCCTCTTTTCGTATTTTATACCGGCTCCGATCCGTCTTATACGCGATGTTTGCACCTGCTTAAAATCCATTTCTTTACGTCCGGGGGTACATAGCGGTGCACGACGGCCGTATAGTCCTCATTAAATTCATACTCCAGGGAGTTGTCGCCTTCCAGGATAAAAACACAGGCCGTTTTGATGATCCATTCGAGTTGCTCGCCCGAATAGCGTTCCAGCATCAGGACAGTACCGGGTTTCATACGCTCCAAATAGCGGTATACCTGTCCGGCGAATTTCCGGAACCTCTCGCCGCTGTTCCAGAGCGCGGTAAACTCGGACATGTTGTTTAATATCAAATGTGCATTATTCATTCCCCCGGTCGTTCATCAGGTACAAACATGAGTGTCGGATCGGCCGGTTCCGTTCCACCACCGGCAGCCGTTTCCGCCGTACCGTATGAACGTAGATAGATCATATCGGCGGCCTTTCCGTCGTTATCCTTACGTACAATACGCCCCTGGGAGTTACAAAGGTCCTTCGGGTTGAGTTCGTCAATGTAAGGGCAAAGAGCCACAAAGCCTTTGAGGGCCTTTGTAAAACGCTGCATCGTGATTTTATTCACACCGGAAAAGCTTTTGTAATCAGCAAAAGCCTTTTCACGGACGATAAAGCTATCCAGGTGTTCGCTGTCCGGAGAGAAATAAGAGTTCGCCCAATCCTCAAAATTATTGCCCATATCAGCCTTGTATTTACGCCTGATAATGTTTTCCATGGGCGGAAGCAATTTTATAGATTCCTCGCAAAGGGAAAGGTAAAAACGGCAGCACTGCAAGAAGAAATTTATATCGGCGTTCCACTCGTTCTCGGAATACGTCTTGGAAAACAAATCCTTACCGAAATCGTCCCGGATAGAACGCGTTTCCCGGTAGTCGTTATCTTCCGTACGTTGGTGGTAGTAGTCGGAGAATACCAGATACAGCAAACGGGCTTCCGTAGACGGATCAAAATCAATA
Organism: Bacteroides sp. D55t1_190419_B8; assembly: GCF_015558905.1. NCBI lineage: Bacteria > Pseudomonadati > Bacteroidota > Bacteroidia > Bacteroidales > Bacteroidaceae > Bacteroides > Bacteroides sp. D55t1_190419_B8. The sequence continues at coordinate 3,917 of NZ_JADMOU010000006.1, read as the reverse complement.
GGTACGTAATTAGTTGTAAATCCCAGCTTGGCCGATTCCTCGAAAGGTATAGTAAATGACTGGTTATTTTTCGGGTTCACGGTCATATCTGACGTGATGATATCGTAAAACAGGCCCGTATTAAGATATCGGTCGCAATCATCCACCAGGATAAAGTCAGTATGCTGGTTTACCTGGTCGAACACATGCGGGTTATCCATTAACTTGGGATTACGGCCGGAAAGCTTGACGGTCTTCATAAAGTAGGAAAGGGCCTTGAACATGAATGATTTACCCGAACGTCCGTTACATTCACCGTCTTCACCGATCTTGTTATCCATGGCCTGTGGTGCCCAGGCACGCGAAGGGGATTTATAACGATGCAGCATATAACCGATAGTAAATATCTTATTGATAAGATTTCTTTTCTGTTCGGCGACTTCTTCCGCCGTAAGTCCTTCCCCCTCGATATCGAATTTATGTTTTTCCCGGTAGGCTTCCGCTTCCCCCACGCTCTTGTCGTCGAAATTGTATTCTAGTTCCTTACGCCAGTAAACGCGGCTCGAATTGATTACATAGCCGAAAAAGTTAGACGGTACGGCATTTATCCGGATATCAAACACATCGTTGCCCTCTATGTCTTTTTTACGGGAAATGGTAAACATGTCTTCCATAAGACGAACTTTGTGTTTCAGTACGTTTTCTTCCCAAACGTAGTGGGACAATGTGCTGCCGTTGGCCGGATGTTCCTTTATACCGGTACCGCTTACCTCCATGCTGCAACCGGGAAAGAAAAACATTTGCGTATTATGGGTATAATTGGTAAAGTCCAGTTCTATTTCTTGCAAATTGTCCAGGGCAGTATCTGACAGTTTGGGGCTGTTCAGAATAAGGTTTCTTATATCGCGGGATAAAAAACTATCCTGGGCCCAACCGCGGATAAACTTCCGGATATCCTTTGCCTTTATCAGTTTTACGATATTGCCGGTAATACGGATGTATTTCGTTGAACTGGAATTTTCATCATGAAGCGAATAGAAACCGTTAAGACGTAAAAAGTAGTGAAGGCAGTCCGCGTCTATATTGTGATCCCATTGCCGGGATTTCTCGTTAAACTTGGAATACCAGAATTTGGCCGGCATGGCAAGCGTCATAAGGTTACGGAAATCTTCGTTCTTGCTTCGTAATTCCATGAAGTCCCGGAAGTCCTTACGCGGTTTGCCCCGCTGGTCCCGGTAAGTGGTAAGCCAGGCCGGTAGCCAGATCGTGTGGATATCGATAAAACGCAGTGCAAGTTCCGTACCCTTCACCCTGCCCGTCGTGTCGATATCGGGTATGTTATACAGGACTTCAACGTATTTCATGATCTCCTTGTAGTCCTGTTCGGAAAGTTTATATGTTTCCGAATTAAACCAGATCGGGGAAAAGCCCAGCGATTTAACGCACAGGGCGTCGCGCTCTCCGGAACATATAAACGCCTCCTGCAGCTTCTGTTCCTTATAGGGCTTTTCCGCATTGGCCGGATTCTTTTTAAAGGCGGCTTCTTCCCTGGAATTAAACTCCCGGTATAAGGCTTTCAGTTCGGAAAGACCGTTTATATAATCCTTCGGCTTGACACCTTCCGGGGTGTAGGAAAAACGCCACTGCTTGTCCGGATTCAGGGGCTCGTATATTTTATAGAACTTCACTTCGGGCGTGTCGCCTTCGGCCGGTTTTACCAGACATTCGCGCATAAAGATAGGGTATGTCGCAGTCGCGTATTTATAGGTTACCTCGCGATTTTTTACATACCCTATATATTTGGCTGAATACCAGTGCAGGGCCTCGGCGTTCTCTTGGGTGACACGGGGGCCGAGTATGCGTAACTGATCCGGGGTGAGATGATCGGCAAGCTCGAAAATTTTAGTACCGTCTTTCTGATCTTGGGAGGCCGGAACCTTACGGATATCCGGTTTGTTTACGTTACGGTTGAGTTCATCGGTTACGTTGTACATGGATGCAAGTTTAAGGATAGCCTCGTTAAACCGGAGGCCTTCCTCATACATGCAGATATCGACAGGGCTTTGAGCCGTTCCGGTATCGCCGAAATCCGTTACCTTATAAACCTGCTGGGAACCTTCCTTACCGAACAATTTGATACAGGCCGACGCATCGTCTTCTGACGGCCGGCGTTTGAAATGGCGGTTGGTTCCGACACAATCCCGGGCTTGCGGATAATAATGTAGAATTATATCCAGCCCGTTGTTGGTTACTTTGTAGATGTCTTCTGCCTTTATCATCGTTATAAAGTTACATAGTTACTTATTCTTCGTTGTTTTTCTCCTGTTTTGTTTTCAAGTCTCCCCAAGGTTGATACAGGAAAACGAATAATAACAGCCAAAGAAAAGCGGTTTTACCCGTATAATAAATGACAAAGGCAATCAGTCCCATAAAGGCAACCACGATAATAGCGTGGGCGATGTATTTTAAATTTTTATCTTTCATTGTTCAAACATGTTATATTGAATTGAAAAACCGAATTTGCTTAATCTCCTTTCCTGGAGAAGGGAACGTTTGTCATGTGAAGGCATAATGGCCACCAGGTTCTTTGTATCGAACTGATAACCTTTCTTCCGCATCTGATAACGTAGGTTTCTTAGGCGTCTGTCTTCTTTCATGGCATTTCGTTAAGATCGTCTTAGTTTATAGAAGACATGGCACACTATCGCAAAGGATAGCGTTTAAATCCTCCTGTATGGTTTCCTGCTGCTCTCTGTTCAAGTGTACCAGGAAATAACCTTTTCCGCCGGAAAGATTCTTAATCTCCGCCAGATTATACTTCCTGTCTACCGCATCCACGAACGCAGGGGATTCCATGGGGCGGAAGCTACTGAATATTTTATAGGTTCCACTACTGCCTTCTATTCGTAGCGTGGTTAATTCATCAGGGGTGGTAATTGTTGATTTCATTTCTTATTTATTTTTAATTATTCGACTTGTTCCTCACCTTCACGTATTAGGGTAAAAGGTAGTTTGGTACCACAATTCACACAATAAGCTGTTTTACTCTTGTTTAAGGAAACTCCATCGGAATATTCCCCACCGGAATATGTGCCGTCAGAATTATGCACACTCGTGTAACTCATTCTAAACAGATCACTATACTGATAACCGTAAAAACCATTGCAATAAGGGCAAGGAAGCGGTTGTGCTTCAGTTACTTTTATGGAGATTTTTTTGCTCATTTCTGTTCTTGATTTGAATTATTTTTCACCACTTATTTTTAATTTTACCAATTCACCAATAGGATAGGTCGTATGTTTCGGTCTGTTTATTTTCACTTTATGAGAAGAAAGAAACAACGGAACAGATTCTATTCGATAGAAAGTGTAGTAAGCTTCTTTAGGAGCCGTTTTTACATATTTCTTTAAATATTCTTCTGCTTTATTTCTCGTATCAAATGCGGCAAGGATAGAAAACCAAACGCCGTCTTCTTCGTATATTCCGGATTCCCTTTTAGTTACTATGTAAATTTTGCTCATTGTTGTTTATAGCTGTGCCGGAGGATAGCATCGAACTACCAATAACACCCGCTTTCGCCCTTCGGGGTTATCTCCACACTCCGGCGTTTATTATATGGAGCGGCAAAAGCCGCCCCGGGTATTTATTCACTTTTTGGAGGAAGATTTTCACTATGGAAGATTTTTACACCTGTTACTTCCTCGATCTTATCCTTTGCAAGTTCAGGAATACGACACAATCCACCCCGCCAATTATGAACGGTATGTAGTGGAACCTTACATGCTTCCGCCAATTTTACCACCATTTTAGAAGAATCTTTCAGTGGTAAAGTCAAAAGATACATTCTTAGTTTCTCACCGTCTTGATTTCTTTTTAAAGTTTTTTTTGCCATAGCATCACATTAAATCTATTATTTATTTCTATATTTATACCACAAA